>JAYEKN010000183.1 GCA_034661015.1 Candidatus Cloacimonadota bacterium | reverse complement strand
TCAGCCGGATTTATCCGGCTTTATTCGATTCAGCGTGGGCATTTATGCCCTCGCAGAAAGGAAAAAATCTGAATAACCCCGGTGTCAGTGAACAATATTCATTTTCAACCTATAAATTTAGAACTTCCACATCACCCATCTCATTTTCATTCTATTTAATTGATCCACTTTTATTTTACCTTTTTGTGAAAATGTGAAATTATAAACCATCTTTCCTCTATAAGCGCCAATGTAGGTATAGGTGTAATTTACGCTGATTTTTTAATAATTTTGGGGGGGATGGGTGATTCGAGAAATTTATGGTATTCCCTTATTTTGTTGTAAAGCGTGAATAAAAAAAGCCTTCGCCCCAAAAATTTCGGGACAAAGGCTTATTAATATTTAAATCAGAGATAAGTAATCTATTCGAATCTCTTCGAAAGAATACTGTAGTTTTTATCTGTGTCTTTCTGAATATTTCCAATTTCTTCTTCACTAAGATGCTTGAATCTGCCTTGTAAATTCATATATTCATTAATTGGTTTCGGTGTTTTAATTTTCTTTGTCTGTTTATAATCTATGCCATTTTCAATTTCATAGAGGGGAAATATGTTTGATTGAACAGCAAGTTTTGCCAATTTAATAGTATATTTTGGGTCGGATTTCCAGCCGGTAGGGCAAGGTGCAAAAACGTGGATAAATCTGAATCCACGAGTATCACGTGCTTTTTCCAGCTTCTTTATCATATCTTCGGGATAACCTACGGAAGCAGTAGCAGCATAAGGAATTCTGTGGGCAGCGAGAATTTCTACAATATTTTTCTTGGGACCTGTTTTATAATGCTTCACGGGTGTGGTAGTTGTCCATGCACCTGGAGGTGTAGCGGAACTTCTCTGTATGCCCGTGTTCATGTAGGCTTCATTATCATAAACAATATATGTGATATCATCATTTCGCTCTGCAGCACCGGATATTGCTTGAAGACCAATGTCAAAAGTGCCACCGTCGCCAGCCCAGGCAATTACGTTTGAAGAGCCTTTACCTGTAACTCGCAGACCTGCTTTTATGCCGGAAGCGACTACAGCTGCGGTTTCAAAAGCAGTGTGAAAAATTGGAACACCACAAGCAGTATAGGGAAATGGACCATCAATTACAGCCCAGCAGCAAGCGGGGATCGAGAGCATTGTATTTTTGCCATAAACCTTGAGCGCATATCTCATTGCAAGCGAACCGCCACATCCTTGGCAAGCAAGATGACCTGGTTGCATAATTTCTTCGTATGGTATTGTCAATTTCATCTTTTTACTCCTTCCCAAATAATATCTTTTGGAGTATCACTCTTCAGAGTATCATCTGCCATTTTCATGATATTTTCAACCTGAACATCTCTTCCACCGAGTCCGGCGATCAAACCCCATACCGGAGTTTCTAATTCGCCATAAAGAGCAGCCTTCAATTCCTGAGAGAAAATTCCATGATAACCACAAGAAATATTTCTGTCGATTACAGCAATTTTACCGCAGTTTTTCAAAGCTTCTATCACATCCTGTTTTGGATATGGTCTGATCATGCGGATTTTGAGGTTACCAACTTTTTTACCCTGTTCACGAAGACGATCAACAGCAACATTCGTGGTTTCTGAAATTGTGCCTGAAGTAACCATAATAAGGTCAGCATCATCACATCTGTAAGGATGAATGAAATCATATTTTCTGCCGGTGAGTTTTTCGTATTCTGCGCCGGCTTTTTTGAATTCGATTAGAGCGTCATCCATCGCATTTTGCATTTTGTAACGAAATTCGTAATAGTGATTTTGATCGGTAAGAGCACCGAATGAACGAGGATCTTGAATATCTAATTTATATTCGGGATTATACGGGGGAAGAAATTCGTCAATAAGTTTCTGTTCGGGCATATCAACTACTTCAACGGTGTGAGAGAGGAAAAAAGCGTCAAATGAGATCATTGTAGGAAGCAATACTTTTTCACTAACTTTGTAAGCGATCATAGTTGAATCCAAAATATCCTGAGCGCTGGAAGAGTAGATTTGCATCCAGCCGGTATCTCTCTGAGCCAAACTATCATTTTGATCAGCCCAAATTGACCAACCTGGTGCCATTGCTCTGTTTACGTTTGTCATCACGATTGGTAAACGAGCGAGGGCAGCCCAATGTAACATCTCGTGCATCAGAGCCAAACCTTGGGCACTTGTAGCCGTATAAGCGCGAGCACCAGCAGCAGAAGCACCGATGCAAGCGGACATAGCAGAATGCTCGGATTCAACTTTTATGAATTCAGCATCAAGTTTACCATCCGCTACTATTTCAGATAATTTTTCTACAATCAATGTTTGCGGGGTTATTGGATATGCAGCGATAACTTGGGCACGGGAGAGCTGTGCTCCCCAAGAGGCTGCAAAGTTACCCATCATTGTTTTCTTCATTTTCCCTCCACTACAGTATCAATTGCATTTGTCGGACATTCTTCAGCACACATCATACATCCTTTGCAATAATCATAATTTATAACCGGTTTTTCATCTCTTATGTCAATTGCCGGTTCCGGACAAAATTTCCAACAGATATAACAGTTGATACATTTTTCGTAATTTATTACAGGCTTCACGTTTCGCCAGCTTCCGGTTTTGTTATGGGTCATCATACCCAAAGAAGCAGGCATAGGAGGCATATCTTTGGCGCCGGTTATTTTCACCGGTTTACCGTCCTTCTGGAATTTTATAACCATATTTCGTTATCCTTTCCTTATTAAAATTACCTATTTCTACATGTGAACAGATTCGAAAGCCTCTTGCGCGGCTTTTTTGTTTGCTTCTTTGAATCTTGGGATGGAATTCTCGATTCCCTGATTTACTTCTTCCAAAGAGATCATTCCGCTAATTTTGGCAAATGCGCCTACAATTGCGGTATTCACTATTGGAGCGGCTTGCGAGCCAAGTTTGTTTTGAACTGCAATATCTGTGGCATCTACAGTATAAATTTTGTAGTCGTTACCAAAGTCGAATTCTTCAGGTTTTTTGTTGGAGTTGATTAATATCCAACCACCTTTTTTTAAACCTTTTGTAACATCCACAACTTCGATCAGAGTGGGATCAAGAACAATTATTCCGTTGGGAAAATAGATTTGAGAACGGATTTGGACCGGTTTGTCATCAATTCGTGTGAATGCTTCTATCGGAGCACCACGACGCTCAACACCGAATCGAGGAAATGCTTGAACATATTTGCCACCTTGAAAAGCAGCTTCTGCCAGAATTATTGAGGCTTTTACAGCTCCCTGACCACCTCGTCCGTGCATACGGATTTCTACCATGTTTCCTCCTGAATTATTTTGTTAAATATTTTGAAAATCATTTACTAATATCCAATCTGAAATTTTCTTATTTTTAATATGAATACTTTCTTGAAGTTCATAAAAGTTTGTCAATATTTTGACAAAGATTTCTCCATGACAAATTTATGAGACATAATTCGTACCAAGAGAGAAACCATGGCAAATACAAGTAGAAAAAAATATCGAAAAAAAATGACAAAAAAACAAAAATCGGGAAAATCAAAAACTCCCAACAAATTTAAACTGTTTTTGGTAGTTGCTGCGTGTATCATCATTGCCTTTTTTATATGGCAAATGATTCCAATAAAACCAGTTAATGATCACGCAGAATCATCTCTAAATGTTCCTGAAGAAATACCTGAAACAGAAAAAGCAATTTCCGATAAAACACCCGTGCAAGCTTCAATTGATTTTGCTCTGCAAAGATTGGAAATTCCAACCAAGTTCATTCATACAAAAAAATATGGGAACACAACCTCAATCAGAATTTCCATTGATATGAATCAAATAAGTTTGACCATTTGCAATATTTTTATCACGGACACGGTTGAAGAAGCAGGCGGACAGGTCATCAAATCCGACGAAGCATACAATGGGAATTTGCTTACTATGAAGATTTTTGATCCACAATACAAACATTATTATATTCTCAACATCGAGGGTGATAAAGATGGGAAATATGAAAATATTACCTCTCTCTCGATCATCATAGATGATTTTGGATACTTTGGGAGTAAAAAGTTGGATGATTTTTTGAGGATCAATAAAAATATAACTTTTTCTATTTTGCCGGAACTCCCATTCAGCCAAGTTGTTATGCAAAAAGCCGATAATCAGGATCGGGAAACGATGATTCACATTCCCATGGAACCGATAAGTTATCCCCAAAATGATCCCGGAGATAATGCCATATTTGTGGATTTAACTAGCAAAGAGATTAGAAAAAGAATGAAAAAATATTTAAAAAACCTTCCTCTGTGTATTGGAGCCAATAATCACATGGGTTCCCTTGCCACGCAACATGAATACATAATGACACCTGTGCTTAAGGCACTAAAGGAAAACAATTTGTTTTTTGTGGACAGCAGAACAAGCCAAAAAACCCTTGCTTATTCTCTTGCCAAAGATATGGGAATGGATACTTACAAGATAGACTTTTTTTTGGATTCCGGTTCTGCAGATGGAAGAGTTCAGAGGATGACTGATAAAATAAAAAAATATGCGCAAACTCATAGGGAAATCGTAGTGATTTCCCATTGCTCCAGTAAAAGTCTGAAGGAATTGAAGCAGATTCTTCAAAATCTGGAAGGCTCAGATATCAAAGTCGTAAAAATTTCCGATATTGTAAAACATGAGGAGTATGTATTGTGAATTTGTTAAAGTATATTTTTCTTGGGATTATTCAGGGCTTGACCGAATTTTTACCGGTTAGCAGTTCAGGGCATCTTGTTATTTTTCAAAAAATATTGAACATCAATGAACCGGGAATTATTTTTGAGATCACTGTTCATATCGGCACTTTGATTGCTGTAGTTGTATATTTTCGCAAAGATATAATCCGACTAATCTCAGCCATGTTTTGCTGGAAAAAAGATCGAAGCCGTGAAGTGCGCTCATCTCAGATGCTTGTGTTTTACCTGTTCATTGCAACTGCTGTAACCGGCGTCATTGGTATTCTCTTCAAGGATAAATTAGAAGCTGTTTTCGATAAATTGTATCTCGTGGGAATTATGCTGCTCGTTACCGGAAGCATTCTTTTTTTCTCGGACAGAGTTAAGGATGGAAAAAGAGGCAAGTTAAATTTTTTAATAGCAATAATTATAGGAATTGCTCAGAGCATTGCCATTCTTCCAGGTATTTCGCGTTCCGGAACCACCATCACGGTTGGAATTTATTCCGGATTGAAGCGTCAATTAGCTACTCGGTTTTCTTTTTTGTTGTCTATTCCGGCGATTCTCGGAGCAGCAATTTTTAAGATAAAGGATTTTGGAGCAAGTGGGGCTTCCGAAAAATTTATTCCCTATTTCCTCGCACTAATAGCTTCTGCTGCTGTCGGTTATTTTGCCATTGCACTTATGATTCGTTTGATTAACAAAGCGAAATTAAAATATTTCTCATTTTATTGCTGGATTATCGGATTTATTGTTATTCTCGTTGAAATTTTTTAATATCCCTAAAGCAATCGTCCCTGATTGCTACGCTTCAAACAATCTCGCTTTACTTTGCACAATTATCCCTGATTGAAATGAATCACTATTTTGCCTCTAAAGGCTTTATGAAAAAAATTAATCAAAGACCTTAAAAAAAAATGAGTAGTACGAATAATGGATATAAAAAAAGTAATTGAAGTATTGATATTTGCTTCTGACAAACCCGTATCTTTAGAAACGCTTGCCGAGGAATTGAACAGCATTGATTATACATTGATACGCAGATCAATTGATGAGATAAATGATGAATTGGAAGAAACAGAACGCCCATTCTGTATCAGAAAAGTTGCAGGAGGATTTACTTATGCCACGCGAAAGCAGTATTTTCCGCTCATTGAAAAAATGTATAAGGATCATAGGCAAATCAAATTGTCAAAAACAGCTATGGAAGTTTTGGCAATTATCGCCTATCATCAACCCATCACCCGCGCGAAAATTGATGCTATCCGGGGAGTGAACTCGACTTATCACATCCGAAATTTGCTCGAAGTTAGTCTGGTGAAGATAAAAGGGAGATTGAAAAAATTCGGGCAACCCATTCTCTATGGCACAGGAGATAAGTTCCTAAAATTTTTCGGTTTAAATAATGTTGAAGATCTGCCAAATCTTCACGAGATCAAAGAACTTATTGAGGATGATCTTACAGACCCGGCAAAGTTTTCCCAAAAAGATGTTGTTGAAGAGAATGATGAGCAAAAGTTACTTATTTAGAGTCTGTCCGTAAAGTAGGGATTCGACGCAGATGAACACTGAAAAAACCGATTTTCGCAAGATAAAATTTTTTTGTAAAAAGTGCAATATCCCCGTTGAATGCTTTGTATTTTATTATTCAACAGGGGTTCATCAGCATAATCAGTGTTTATCTGCGTCGAATCACATTCGGAGAATCATTGCAAAAATGCGAGTTTACGGATGGACACTATTTAGTATTTATTTAGAAATTAGAAATTGGAAACTTGCAAATAGAAATTTAAATTTTCCATTTTTGCTTCGTTCACAGAGTATTCAAAATCGATCCTGTTCACCAATTTAAAATGTGCTCTATTTCCAAAGCTTTTCAAATGTATCCTCCGTTCCCAAACCAACCGAATTGTTATCGTCTCCCAAGCCCACCAAACAATTCTCGTTCCCAAGCACCAGCTGGCGGATATATCTCGTTCCCAAGCCCCAGCTTGGGAACGCAATGACGCCAATTAACGCCAGACCTTACACTTCATGGTCTGCAGAATGAATAAGGAAATATAGATAATGGCTGTAGCAAAAAAGTTAAAATATTTTGATCTGGTTCGTGAAATTGAATCAGGGAGAATTCACCCTTTATATTTTTTCTCTCAGGATGAAAGCTTGCTCAAGGATAAAGCGTTTCGTTTATTAAAGCAAAAAATTATTGACCCGCGATACGAGGCATTTAATTATTTTGTTTTTCATGGAGAAGAAACTAATGCGAGCCAAATCATTCAGGAATTGCAAAATCCACCGGTAGTATCCGAAAAGAAACTGATAATTGTCCGGAATTTTGACAAACTCCATTTCCAATATCAGCAAAAAGTGGTTAATTTTGTGGAGAAACCAATACCAGACCTTGTGTTCGTGCTTGAGACTGGAAAAGTTGATATGAGAAAAGCAGTATTCAAAAAACTTACGAAAATCGCTGCCAGCTATTATTTTTACCATGCTTATAATGAAATAGCAGCCTCAAATTTCTTGCGACAGGAAGTAAGAAAACACCATAAAAATATTTCTCCAAGTGCCGTTAGATTAATGATTCGATATATAGGTTTAAATTTGCAGGAAATCAATAATGAGTTGGAAAAATTGTTACTTTATGTTTCTAATAAAAACCAAATCGCATTGGATGATGTTCAAAATTGTGTTGGTGCTTTTAAAGGAAATACTGTCTTCGAATTGCAGGACGCGATTGTCCATAAAAATGTAAAATACGCTATTCAAATTTTGGAAAATTTACTAAGCCACGGACAATCGGGAGTATTTATTTTAATCATGCTTACCCGTTTTTTTAAAACTATGTGGAAAATTTCAATTTTAAAATATCAGCAGAATAAACATATCAGAGAAATTGAAAAGACCCTTTGGGTCTATAACAAAAAAAATTTAATCAATCAGGCTACAAGATTTCAATTAGATGATTTCCCTCTCATTTTTAATCTACTTCTTGAAGCGGATAAAAAATTAAAATCAATTAACCTTAAACCGAAAATTATTATGGAACTAATGGTTTATAAAATTTGTAAAAATATTAAAGGATAATTATGAGCGAGATTGACAATTTTCACGCCGGTTTTGTTTCTATAATCGGCAAACCGAATGTAGGTAAATCCAGCCTGATGAACAAATTTATCGGGGAAAAACTTTCTATCATAACACCCAAACCACAAACGACGAGAGAAAATGTAACCGGAATTTATAATGAAAAAAGTGCACAAATCGTTTTTGTGGACACTCCGGGTTTTTTAAAACCACGCTATCTTCTTCAAGAAAAGATGTTGAAATCAATTAAAAGTTCTTTGAATAATAAAAACATTGTCATCTTTATGAGTGATGCAAAGATCTTTCCAACGAATTATGATATGCAGATTATTGAGATCGTAAAAAAACTCAATTCAAAAATATTTATTGTAATAAACAAAATTGATACTGTTACAAAAGATATTTTGGAAAAACATGAAAAAGTTATTCGCGATCTTGGATTTTCACATTTGTTTTTTATTTCAGTTACAGAGGATTTTGGAGTGGAAGGTTTAAAGCAGCGGATTCTTGCTGAAATGCCTTTACACCCACCTTTTTATCCCATTGATGATATTGCCACCCAGCACATAAGATTCTTTGTCAAAGAGAAGATTCGGGAAAAACTATTTTTAAATCTTCAACAGGAAGTTCCTTATGCGAGTGCTGTTACTGTGGAAATTTTTGATGAATTTGAGAATAAAGTTAAAATTTATGCAAATATTTGGGTTGAATCAAAATCACAAAAAGCAATCGTAATTGGAGAAGAGGGGAGAATGATCAAGTCAATTAGGGAAGCAGCAGAACGTGATATTCACCATTTTTTACAGAAAAGAATCATTTTAAAGCTCTGGGTAAAAGTTCGTCAAAAATGGAGAAAAAAGGAACGGGTTTTAAAAGAATTCGGCTACTAAGAATTTGAAACCTTGCGAATGGTCGAAGACCTTCGCAATGGTTGAATGCAGACGCTGTGAAATCGCACCATTACAGAAAATTGTAAGGCGAACATCCTTGTTCGTTATATGATCGCACCATTACGAAGGTTGCGGATAACAAATCCCGTGGAAAGAAACCATCGGTAAGGTGCTTGTGCGCGTTTGAAGAAGTTTAATTCAAAAATAAATTGACTATAAAATAACCCGTATTAAATTTTCTAACGGAGTTAAAAATGAAAAAAAATCAAATCTTAACCCTAAAAGAAGCTTCGGCTTTATTGGATATTTCGTCCGAGACTGTTCTGAATCTTGTTTCGCAGAAAGATATCGGAGCCATTAAAGTCGGTAACCAATGGCGTTTTACCTACGAAGATATTGAAAAGTGGAAATCGGTTCAGAAACGAGAAAACGTAGAGCAGATTGCCATCAAAAACGTTACAAATCGCTTTATGACATTTATGGACGAAAGCCTTATTATGTCAGATATTATTTTTAAAAATCGTTTTGATGTGTTAGCACAGATGTCTCATTTTGCAAAAAAACAGAAAGTTTGTACAAAAAACAGATGGCTTTTTGAAATGCTTTGTAGCCGAGAGGATCTTATCTCTACTGCGGTCGGTAATGGAATTGCATTTCTGCATCCCAGAAAAATTGATGCGGAAAAAATAAAAAGACCGGCTATCTTACTTGGAATCTCAAAAGAAGGAATAGAATTTCGTTCCTTGGATAAAACACCCGTTAATCTCTTTTTTCTAATTCTTATGCAATCCGAGCGCGACCATCTTTTTGCTTTATCATATTTGAGCCAATTGTTTAGAAATGAATCCTTGAGAGAAAAGATAATCTCAATTGAAAGCAAAAAAAAAATTTTTGAAATACTTAAAATTAAATTGTAAATTAATTTGTGTCTGTCCGTAAAGTAGTATATCAAGTAAAATATATTCTTCATCCTTTTTACAACTCATCCCCTAACCCCTTCTCTTCAAAGAGAAGGGGAACTTTTATCTCCCTCTCCTCGATAGGAGAGGGTCGGGGTGAGGTCGAAAAATAGTACTTTAGGGATAGACACTAATTCAAAATTTATAGGGAGTAAAAATGGAAGTGATAAAAATCGAAACTAACTATCAGTTTGATTTTGTAAACATTACGACAAAAATTCGGAATATCGTAACAGAATCGAATATTAGCAGCGGATTAGTTACAATATTTGTTCCTCATACTACTGCAGGAGTAACGATTAATGAAGGGGCAGACCCAGCAGTTGCCGAAGATATAATCAAAGAACTAAATACGATAATTCCTCTCAGAAATAATTATTCCCATTTGGAAGGAAATTCTGCTGCCCATATTAAATCAAGTTTAATGGGCTGTTCGCAAAATGTGATTGTAGAAAATGGTCAGCTTGTTTTGGGAACATGGCAAGCAATTTTTTTCTGTGATTTTGACGGTCCACGCCACCGAAAAATATTTGTAAAAATTTGTGAATGCTGATCCTTATTTATTGAATTCAACATTACAATTAAAACATTACAGAAAAAAATATCTCTAATAAATGTTTGCTGAAATTGCCATACCGATAAATCACCCCAAAACTTTTACCTATCAAATACACGAAAATCTTAATCCGCAAATAGGACAACGGGTTCTCGTACCATTCCAATATAAATTGCGAACAGGGATTATTGTGAGTTTTCCCGAAACAATATCTTTTGATCCTGCAAAGATTAAAGATGTGGCAGAGATCATTGATGATGAACCACTAGTAACCGCAGAATTGTTAGAACTCGCCCGTTGGATTTCCAAGTATTATTTTTGTCCGCTTGGAATTGTGTTAAAAGCCATGTTGCCGGCAGGTTGCAAAGTTGAATCTATCAGCAAGGTTTCTTTAAAAAAATCAGACACAAATAATCCGAATTTTCACAAACTAATATCGTTTTTACAAGAAAAAGGAACGCCTGTTTCTATTTCCGGTTTGAAAAATCTTAATATAAATTCGATTTTTAAAACTGTTCTTGAGATGGAGGAAAAGGGATTAATCGAAATAGAGAGAAGTTATAAACGAAAAGATCCGACCAGAGTTGAAAATTTCATCAAAATAATCGGTATTCCGGAAGGTATAAAACTGACTTCAAGACAATCCGAACTTTATGAGCTTCTCAAGAAAAAAAACAAACCAATTGCAGTCAGAGATATTAAAGGTAGGTTTGCTTATACTATTATTAAAAAACTGGAAGAGAAGAAGTTGGTAAAAAAAATTAAAAAGAAAGTTCAAACAAATTTTTTTGAACATATTGAAAAGATTCCAGCTATTGTTTACGATTTGACAACCCAGCAGTTGCAAGTGATGGAACAAATCGGGGAAGCGATTGCTTCGGAAAAATATCAAACGTTCCTTTTGCACGGAGTTACTGCAAGCGGGAAAACAGAAATTTATATCCGAAGTATGAAAGATGTGATTGCCCGTGGCAAAAAAGCCATTCTGCTTATTCCGGAAATTGCACTTACTCCTCAAACTGTGGAAAGATTTTATGCTCATTTCGGTGATGATGTAGCTGTATTGCATAGCAGACAGAGTGATCGAGAACGTTATTATTTTTGGAAAGCAATTCGGGATAACAAGAAAAAAATCGTGATTGGACCGCGTAGTGTGATCTTTGCTCCGCTGCCAAATATCGGATTGATCATTGTAGATGAAGAGCATGAAAATTCTTACAAACAATCAGGGCAAAATCCTGTTTATAATGGAAGGGATATGGCTGTTTTGCGTGGAAGAATGAATGACGCTCTTGTCATTTTGGGAAGTGCTACACCAAATCTGGAAACATATTTCAATGTGTTAAAAAATAAATACAAACTTCTTGAAATGACCAAAAAAGTGAAAAATCAATTCAAACCGGAATTTCAAATTGTGGACATGAAGAGGGAAAAAGATCATACGGAAATATTTTCTCAAGATCTGAAGAATGCAATTGAGGACAGATTAAATAAAAAAGAGCAGATCATTCTTTTCCAAAACAGAAGGGGGTATGCCTCTTACGTTCAATGCGTGAAATGTGGCTATGTTTTTCAATGTACCGATTGTAATATTAGCCTGACCTATCATGCTCATAAACGAAGTGTAGTTTGTCATTATTGTGGCAAAAGTAACCCAATGCCACAGAAATGTCCGAAATGCGGAAGCAGAATTTTTAATTTCGGTTCGCCCGGAACGGAAAAAATTGAGCAAAATCTCACCTACCTTTTCCCAAAAGCAAGAATTGCACGGATGGATAGAGACACAACAACCAAAAAAGACAGTCATCAAATAATTTTTACTAAAGTAAAAAATCAATATATTGATATTTTACTTGGAACTCAGATGATAATCAAAGGATTAGATTTTCCCAACGTAACCCTTGTGGGAATTATTTCTGCCGATGTAAATCTGAATTTGCCCGATTTTCGAGCTGCCGAGCGTAACTTTCAGCATATCACCCAAGTAGCTGGCAGAACGGGTAGAAGCGAGAAAAAGGGAAAAGTTATTTTGCAAACTTACAATCCCAATCACTACAGTATCCAATATGGAAAGACTCAAGACTTCAAAGCCTTTTTCGATTATGAAATATCTTTACGGGAAAAATTGCATTATCCTCCCTACACAAAATTAGTGCGTTTACTTTTCCAAATGGGAGATGAGGAAAAGCTAAAGGAAGTTGTTTATAAAGCAAGAAGGGATCTAAAAAAATACGACAACTCAAACCAGATAATAATTTTGGGACCGGTAACTGCTCCGATCACTAAAATTCGCAAACAATTTCGCTATCACATTGTTGTAAAGGCGTTTTCGACGCACGCCGTTTTTGATTTTATCTCCTGGTTTAAAAAAAATATTAAGATACCGAATTATATAAAACTCACCATAGATGTTGATCCGGTTTCGTTGTTGTGAGAGAGGATATTCTTTGCCAAATTGCATAAAATTTCATTAAATGTAAATATTTAATGCTGACGATTTTTGCACCCAAAAAAAATACTTGGCTGAAATACGGCTTGCAGAATTTCGTCTAATCATAGGTCAATACGTTTGGAGTAGAAAGAAGTTTTTGTGTTACTTGACTGATAACTAAAAAAATACAATTTGCTGAATAAAAAATTTTATTAAGATACAAGCGAATATAATATGAAAATTTGGGTTATGGTAGATAGAATGCAAGAGTTAAGATAATTCACCGAAAAATAGAAGGAGGTTAATATGGTGAAAAAATTGAATTCGTATGCTTTATCGGTCATTGGAAAGAAGTCCTTGGAAAATGAAGATAATTTTGTGTTGCCGAAGACGGATAAAAAGTTTGATCTAAAAAAGATTGAT
>JAYEKN010000182.1 GCA_034661015.1 Candidatus Cloacimonadota bacterium | reverse complement strand
AACAAGACGAGTTGCTTAAATATCTTGAGCATCATTTAAAACTGGCAGGCACTGAGCGCAAGATATTCGAGCCTTCAGCGGTAGAAGCTATATTTCAGGCAACCAATGGCCTGCCACGTAAAATCAACCTTTTAGCTCATTACACTTTAAATGCCGTAGTTTTAGGCGTTGGAAACAGCGCTAACTCCGACCATGTTCGTCAGGCTCACGATGAAATCAATTAAATTTCAGGTTTCCCGGTGAAACGGAGATCGGCTCTGCTGGGGAGCACCCGGTCAAGGGATAGCCGGGAGGGCGAGACGGATTGTCTGTCTCAAGGGGGAAGTCTTCGGGCTTCCCCCGCTTTTTTTCAATCCGGATGCCCCCTATGCCTTAAAAAACCCACTGTGTTTCCAAATTATCAAAGAGCTTAAAACCTGGTGAAATAATTCGTATATTCAAGAGACTGGAGCGGTATTTTATATCGTAAAACAGGCGGTGGAATAAAGAGTCATTCAACACCGGGATGTAAAAATATCCCGTAATAAGCAAGAAAAAATATTCGTTTGAATTTATCTTGGAGAAAAGGCCTGAATGCCTCTCTTTTTGACAATCTGCTAACTTAACTTGGAAAGAAATGATGATGATGATAATACCATCGCAAATACAAATAGAAACAGTGGCGGGATTATGCAACCTTAGGTGTATTATGTGTACTGTTGAACAAAGTCTTCGAAAAGGAATAATGCACAATGACACATATCAGAATATTTTAGAAAGATTTTTACCCTATAAAAAACATATTGAACATGTTTCTTTGTTGGGATTGGGAGAAACTTTAATAGATAAGGATGTTGCTAAAAAAATACAACTAACTAAAACTCTAGATGGGGGTTACAAAGGGGTGGGGATCTATACAAATGGAATGTTATTAACAACTAAATTATCGTTAGAACTTTTAGAAGCAAAATTGGATACATTAATCGTTAGCATGGATGGCATCACTAAAAATACACAGGAAAAAATAAGAATCGGCTCTGATGTAAATATGATAATTTATAATATCATGCAATTTATTCAGTTAAGAAATTCGAGCAAAGAATATTCTACAAAAATAATTATCAGATTTACTGAACAAGATATCAATAAATATCAATGGAGGGATTTTTATATTTACTGGAAAAAAAGACTTGATTTTAATAAAGGTGATTTAATTTTAAATTATCCAGTTCATAATGTCGGCAACATGAAAAAATCATTTACACCCTCAAGATATGATATAGCAGGAATAAAGTGCAAAGAAGTTTATGATAGAATTATTATTTTTTTAGATGGTAAAATTGGGTTGTGTTGCGGAGACCAATTTAACAAATATGAAAATGGTAATATTTTTGAAAGCGATCCTATTGAACTGTACAATAAAGGCCATTTTACCCATTTTAGAAATGAAATGGATAAAGGAAATATTTTGGGATTAGAATTGTGCTCAAAATGTTCAGTAGCATATTCTATATTGATGAAAAAAGAAGTACGGTAACCATCAAACTAACAGCTTATTTTAATTTATCAATAAACATGACATAGGATTGAAAAATCATCCATTCTGGAGAGATGTCATGAGTGAAAAGAGCCCAAGGCCGCTACGGCAAGGAAAGATAGTGGCCCGTTTTTTGGGGGAATACCACAATAATAAAGGAATCTCCAAATGGTGATTTGTCCAATTTGCGATAAGAGAAAAAATTCAATCCTAGCAAGTATCAGTACGGCAGAGTTTGATCAATCACTTCTTTACAACAACATAACCGTTTTAATTTGCGATAATTGCGGTCATGTATTTAATCGCTTAAGTGAAAATGAAAAAACCAATCTTTTTAAATATTACCAGGACGAATATGCACCCACCAACCTGGCAAACACAAGTTCTAATTCAGACCGTCCAGGGAGCAACAACGCATACTCCATTGCAAGATACGAACAACTCTATACTATTTTAAAAAATTACATACCGTCAACCGATATAAAGATCCTCGATATAGGATGTGCAACCGGGGGATTCCTCCATTATCTAGAGAGCAAAGGTTATATACATTTATGCGGGATAGATATAACCGATGATTATGTCAACCTGGCCAGCAAATTTAAATCGGATGAAATTGAGTTTAAGAAAGGCTTTGCCGACAACATTCCCTATAATAACAATTATTTCGATATTATAGTTATAGATCAAGTTTTTGAGCATTGCATCGATCTTCATAAAACCTTTGAAGAAATACAGCGCGTTATTAAACCGTCTGGAATATTATGCGTGGGGATACCCAATGCCGCGGCCTATCAACAACAACTTTTTTTTGAGTATTATTGGTTTTTGTTAAGAGAACATATTCATCATTTTTCAGCAAAAACATTTGAGCAATTAGCTCGTCACCATGGGTTTAGACAGCTCATTACAAAACAGTTGAATACATCAATGTTGGGGGAAATAGTAATGCTTCCAAATTTAATCAGCATCTTTTTTGCCGACAACAGTGAAAAATTAACCTCGTATAAAAATGATTCTATGTTAAAAAAATCCTTACTTTCATATTTAAGCACAAGTGAACATAAATCACTCACTAGAAAAAAAGCATTTACAACTCACATACAAAAGGCAACACCATTAGCTTTCTGGGGCATAGGCAGGGAATTTCTCTACCTTTACGAAAAGTTACAACTGTCAAAATATAATATCAGCATGCTATTAGACACAAATCCATTCAAACAGA
>JAYEKN010000181.1 GCA_034661015.1 Candidatus Cloacimonadota bacterium | reverse complement strand
CAAAAAAATCAGCTTTTGGAATTTGTCAATCGGTTACGAATTTTAATATCAAATTCTGAAAAAATTACTTGCGAAAACTTAGAAAAATCAATTATTAGACACAGTTAAGTTAACGCTCCCTTATTTTCATTATCATCCCTTCTGTAATATATAATTTTGGGGGTATAAAATTTTATACCCCCAAAATTTAATTTACTTATAACGATTCATATTTTTTAAATTCTCATTTCTTTTTAAATAACCACCATATAATATATTAAAAATTGTTACGATAATTCCTATTAAAACGATAAGAGGATAGGTTTTAAATATTGCGATATAAAACACTAAAACTATCAAAGATATTATATTTACTAATATTGATATAATAATAGATTTTTTAGCTAAAGATTCTCTAAATTGAGAAGTAGTTAAAGATATTCCTGTAGAAAATAAAACTATCCATACTAAGCGAAAATAAATTGTCGGTTCTTTGTTTAGAAAAATAATTAACAATGAAAATACAACAATAAAAATTCCCGCCAATAACGATTTTTTATTCATAATTTCTCCATTCACTAATTTAAGATTTTATTTAATTTTTAATAGGTAGCAAAATTAAAATTTGATAATCGTTAATTAACAATTTAATTTCATTCTGCTACCTATAAATTTTAATGCTAATTATTCAATATATCATATGTTACTTCATATACAACGGATGCTCCCATAGCACCAAGTCCACCACCAATAAGGCCCCCAATCCCATCCGAGATTATGCCACCAATATTATGCCAATCCCTTGTAGATATTTCATAACTACTAAGGGTAAAACCAACTATCTTTGCCGCCATATCTGCTCCATCTTCTGTATTATAAGATATTGATTCAAGATTTTCAATATTACTAATCCAATTAATAACAATTTGTTCTGGATCTAAATTATTTTGTAAATCATTAATCAAATTTTGTGTTGATTGTTGTATAATACCATTTATATTGTTGATATCATCTACAAAAGCAGAATTACTGCTGTTTTGAATAATTTGGTTAACAATTTCTTCTTTACGTTCTAGTAATAATTGTGGGTCATTTAGTGTAAATATTAATTCTCCATTATATTCTATTTCAGTTAAAACAAAATACTTAACATTTGTTTCTATTTCATCCCAAAACTGAATAATGTTTGTAGAGTCAAAACCGCATTCAGTTAAAACCTGAAAATATGTATCCATAATAATTTGGTATTCTTCATCTGTAATTGAATTAACTGAATCATTTCTGACAAATATTTGCGAGTAAAGAATCGAACTGCGAGAGAACTGCGAGAGAACTGCATTTAAAAATATTCATCGTAATTTTACTCCTAAATTATATTTGGCACAAACATATTGTTATAGTCAAATTTGATGTCAAGTATTTAATAATGTTTTTAAAAATTTATTCGGTACAGGAAAAACACATATTGAACTGATGAACCCCTGTTAAATATTAAAATACAAAGCATTCAACGGGGATATTACGGTTTTTACAAAAAAATTTTATCTGCGTAAATCATTTTCTTCAGCGTTCATCTGCGTCGAATCCCTACTTTACGGATAAACAATAATTAATCTTTTACCCTCTGTTCTTTACTCCGGATTGGCTCTTTTCTGTTATTCAGATAAACGATAAATTCCCCAATCAATCCTATGGAAATAAGTTGAATGCCAACTACGATCAGCAGAACTCCCATAACGAGTAAGGGACGATTACTCAAAGACATACCAAAAAATATCTTCATGATGCTTAAGTAAATGGTAGTAGCAAATCCCAAAAAAGAAATTATCATTCCGCTTAAACCGAAAAGATATAAAGGACTTCTCGCATATTTCGTAATCATATTAACTGTCAGTAAATCCAAAAATCCTCTTACCAAACGTTTTGCTCCATATTTTGATTTCCCAAATTCTCGTTTGTGGTGCACAATCGGAATCTCACAAACGGAAAACCCCTGTGCTTTTGCTAAAGCAGGAATATAACGATGGAGTTCCCCGTAAATGCTTATTGATTTTACAACTTCGTTGCGATAAGCTTTAAAACCACAATTGTAATCATGTAATTTCAGTTTGAATAATTTGGAAGTAACAAAATTAAACAATTTTGACGGTATAGTTTTTGAGAGCGGGTCTTTGCGTTTTTGTTTCCAACCTGCAACCAGATCGAATCCTTCATTTATCCTCTTTATGAAATTAGGAATTTCAGCAGGATCGTCTTGGAGGTCGGCATCCATTGTAAAAACAATATTCCCCATAGCAATATCAAAACCCGATTGAAGGGCTGCTGATTTCCCAAAATTTCTCCGAAATTCTACAATCTTAACATTTTTATCAGATGCTGCAATTTCTTCCATTATTTCTTGGGTATTATCTGTGCTACCGTCATTTAAAAAGATTATTTCATATGAATAGTTATTGATGTTGCTAATTATTTGTTCATGAAGAATTTTCAAACTTTTTTCTTCATTTTGGGCTGGTATAATAAAAGATAGATCCATAAGTTATGCTCCTAAATTATCATAAAGATAATGCTCATTACGATTCCTGAGATCAGTGGAATAGTAATATTGTCGTTTATATGAAGATTTGAAACTTCTGTAATTGCTGCTGTTATAGCACCAGCTAATATCATAATAGTATAAGGTTCTGGATTTGTGGTGCCTTGTGGACCTGCAAAAACTTTTTCGAAGATTAAAAAATAGCATATAATCCCGAAAATTGCACAGCTGATAAAGGAACCGATTAATCCTTCAAGCGTTTTTTTGGAATTGCCTATCTTTCTTTTTCCGAATTGCAAACCTATCAAAGCAGCAAAAGTGTCTCCGATCGCCAGAAATGAGATGGAGAGAAATGCAATTTCCTTAGTGAAAATAGCTATTGCAACCACAGAAGAAGTAAGAAGATAAGACGCACCGGTAAGTCTGGAAGTTTCTTCATCTCTCAAATGTGCTCCGAAAAGCGAATAAAATTTATTTTTCAATCTCGGATTTTCTATCCTCGATGCATCTATAATTAGACAAATCAAAGCAATGGGCAATAATATTGCAATTGCAATCAGTTGGTTCCTAACCACAAAGTAATAAAGCAATGGAATTACTATTGCTCCCATGTGAATTGTTTTCCGTAAAATTTCATGCTTAAACATTCTTTAAATACGGAAAATGTGAAATTTATTGTCAAAAAACTTGAAAAGAAATATGATTTTTTGGATTAAAATACTCAATTATGTCTGTTGATTGTTTTTTCATTAGATAAATTTAATGGTAGTTATCACAAAAACGATGCCAGATAGTGATGCTGAAATCTCCGATTATTTCAAACTTCATGTTTCATAAAAAATGGCGAATGTTAAATTTCCCGTATAAATTGACAAAAATAATAGGTATTTTCAAAGTGTAACCAAAAATATTATGACAAATCAAAAATTTTGAGATAAGGATTATTATGAATTTAAAGAAAATTATCTGCCTTGCTGTCGCATTATTACTTTTCCAAACTCTTTTTGGAATATATTCTGATGCAGGCACCCGTTCGTTCACATTTTTAAAGGTTCCGATAGGTCCTCGAGCTGCCGGAATGTCAAATGCATATTTCGGTTTATCAAATGATGAGCTGGCTCCCTTCTGGAATCCGGCTGGTTTAGCTCAGATAAAATGCAAAAAATACGGAGTAACCTATCTCAATTATATTGATAGCTACAACGGTGGCGCTGCCAGCTGTGTGTTACCGATTTCAAATATTTCTGCGGTTGCTTTTTTTGCAAAATTTGTGGGTGCAGGTGATTTTGATAAAACTGAAATTGATGAAAGCGGCGGAATTATTGATTTGGGCACATTTGGCTCTTATGATGTAATGCTCGGTGTTTCCTACGGTAAAGTTATTTCGGATATTATAGATATTGGTTTCAGTTTCAAATTTATCACGGAATCTATTGATGACTATTCTTCCCAAGCAATCGCCGGAGACGTTGCGATTATGCACCAAACTCCAAACCCAAAGCTCAAAATAGGTCTTGGCGTAAAAAATTTTGGAAAGCAAATATCCCAATTCGATTCTAAAGAAGAAAAGTTGCCACTTCTTTTAGCCGGTGGTATCCGATATGATATTCCGGATGGGCATCTTGCCCTCGATATAAATAAGCCGGCGGACAATGACGTTTACGGCAATCTGGGTGTGGAGAAAAAAGTGCGCGATAATCTTACTCTTAGAGCAGGTTATCGCACAAATGCATCTGATTTTAACGTTGGTTCCAGCATTGATTTTCTTTCCGGTATATCTGCAGGATTTGGATTCAAGTGGAAAAATTATATGTTCAATTACGCTATAAATTCCTGGGGTGAACTCGGATTTATAAATCAACTTTCTGTTGGACGTAATTTCTAAAAATTTGTCTAATTGGGAGGCATCTGTAGAGTTTTATTCAATCCGTCCCGAAACCATCAGGATGACAACAATGCAAAACTACTGTCTTGAGAGACAATTGGTTTTCCTGATGAAAATCAGGATTGTTCCTTACGAGTATAATAAAACAGTTAGAATTTTAAGATGAAATTTCAAGAAGAAATAATATTCGAAAAAGGAAAAGTGGTTGGAATTCAAAACAACCGCGTGATTGTGGAGGTTGAGAGAAGTTTCAATTGCAAAGGATGTAGTTTGGAACCTTTTTGCATGACCGGAAACGCAAACAAAACAACTTTTGAACTTATCAATACTCTTCAAGCAAAAAAACACGATAAAGTCTCTTTCGAATTGAATCCGGGCTCACGGATTTTAAGTTCATTCCTGATATTTATAATGCCAATAATAGTTCTATTCTTAATATATTTTTTTTCTAAAGATTTATTATTGTTATCGGAAAATGTATCTATATTACTCTCATTAATTTCTTGGGGATTAAGTTTTTTGCTATTGAAATTTTTTAATTCTCGTTTACGAAAAACAAATTTTCTAAAACCGAAAATGGTCGAAATAATATCAAATTAACATGTTAATCACAAAATTTCCCGAAAGTGAGGAATTATGAAAATTACTCTGAAAAATATGATCTTCTATGGCTATCACGGTTTACATGAAGCCGAAAGAACTCTCGGACAAAGATTCGGAGTTGATATCACTGTGGAAACCAACCATGATATCGATGATAAAGTGAAACATCTTGAAGATACCGTGGACTATACAAAAATTTTCGAAGAAGTTAAAGAAGAGGTGGAAAACTACAAATATCATTTACTGGAAAAATTAGCTGCCAAAGTCCTCGAAAGAATTATGGACAAGTTTCCACTCGTAGTAAAATGTACAATTGCCATAAAAAAAATTGCGGTTCCAATTAATGGCACTTTGGATTATGTGGAACTGGAAATGTATAAGGAAAGAGAATAAATAATCAACACAGCATTCATCGGTATTGGCTCGAATCTGGGAAATAGAAAGAAAAATATTCTAAACGCAATAGAACATATTGAAAAATTGCTTGAAATTCGATTTGCTAAAAAATCAACATTAATTGAAACTCAACCGGTAGGCAAACTTGATCAACCTGATTTTCTTAATTGTGTTATTCAAATTGAAACTGAGTTTGAAGCGGAAGACCTATTAAAAGAATTGCAAAAAATTGAACTGGAAATGGGAAGAGTGCGGATTGAAAAATGGGGACCGAGAATAATTGATCTGGATATTTTGTTTTTCGATAATCAAATCATAAACCTGCCACATTTAACAATTCCACATAAAGAGATCCTAAACCGAAAATTTGTGCTTCATTCTTTAAATGAGATCGCTCCGAAATTTATTCATCCTATTAAAAATAAGGCAATGAAAAAATTATATGAAGAATGTTAGAATTCGAAAAACAAATTGATGCGAAAGATAAAATTTAATCACTGTAATCTGCGTGCTATTTTTAGATGAATATTAAAAATAAATTCATTGCAGTCGAAGGCGTTATCGGAGTGGGTAAAACCACATTGGCAAACCTGCTTGCCAAAAAATTACATGCGAAATTACTACTTGAACAATTTGAAGAAAATCCATTTTTAAAAGAATTTTATGATGATATAAAGGGGAAAGCATTCCAAACGCAACTTTTTTTCCTTCTGAGCAGATATCGTCAGGTACAACAGTTGTTTCAAACTGAAATATTCCACACCAACATCGTAAGTGATTATATGTTTATGAAGGATTCAATTTTCGCGAACATGACCATTGGCAATCATGAGTTGGCTCTGTATAACACGATATTTTCGATTCTAAAAAGCAATGTGGTTTCCCCGGATCTAACCATTTATCTTTATGCTGACATAGACGTGGTGATGGATAGAATCAAAAAAAGAAATCGAGATTTTGAACATAACATTCAAAGGAATTACATCCTCGATCTAATGCGAGCCTACGAGGATTTTTTCAACAAATTTTCATCCTTAAATGTGCTCAAAGTGAATACGAATAAGCTGGATTTTACAAAAACTCCCGAAGTATTTGACAAACTTTACCGTAGGTTAAAAAAGCAGTTCCTTAAGTGAGTATTATGAAAAAAGAAAATTCAATTATCATTTTGGCTGCTGGAAAAGGTGTCCGCATGAAATCTAACCTTCCGAAAGTTCTCCATGAATTCAACGGAAAACCGATGATTTCACGTATTGTGGAAACTGCTCAAAATATTAAGCCAAAAAAAATAGCGGTTGTTGTGGGATATAAAAAAGATGTTGTGATTGAGGCGTTAAAAAACTTTGATTCAATCATTTTTGTTGAACAAAAAAAACAAAATGGAACAGGCCATGCAGTTTTGATGACGGCAAAATATTTTTCGGGATTTGACGGAAATGTAGTTATTACTCCCGGAGATGTTCCTCTTCTGAAAGCAAAAACTATTGATAATCTAATTAGAATTCATAACGAAAAAAACGCTGCTGCCACCGTGCTAACAGCTATACTCAACGATCCAACCGGTTATGGCAGAATTATTCGAGATAAAAACGGTTATGTATTGAAGATTGTGGAACATAAAGATGCTTCCGAGCAAAAGCGAAAAGTGAATGAGATAAATTCCGGCATCTTTTGTTTTGATGCCAAAAAACTTTTTGAGATTCTTCCATTAATCAAAACCAATAACGCCCAAAATGAATTGTACCTGACAGATACATTGGAAATTTTGCAGAATGAAGGGGCGAAAATTGCCGCTGTGATTGCAAAAGACCCCCTTGAAATTTCCGGTATAAATTCTCCGGAACAATTGAAAGAACTGGAATCTCTCGATGATTCCCCAAAATGAATGAATAAACTATATTCTCCCTGGCGAATAGATTATATTCTTAGGGAAAAAGAAAAGGGTTGCATATTTTGTAATAAACCGGCAGATGAAAATGACGAAAAACATCTAATCTTGAAGCGTGGTTTACACTCGTATATAATTATGAATCTCTATCCCTACAACAACGCTCATTTGATGGTTGTGCCATTTCGTCATGTGAACGATCTTACCGATTTGAACGATGATGAAATCCTCGAGGTTTTTAGGATGACAAAAATTGCTGAAATCGGACTCAAAAAGGCTTACAATCCTGATGGTTTTAATATCGGAATAAATATTGGCAAAGCAGCCGGTGCCGGAATTAGCGACCATCTTCACATTCACATCGTTCCACGCTGGAATGGAGATACAAATTTCATCACCACGATTGGAGAAACTCGGGTAATTCCCGAAAATATGCAAGTCGCTTTCCAAAAGTTAAAAAAGGCACTGAATGACGAAGATTGATAATGTTGTTAGATTTCTAAAAATATCTATCGGTTTTTTTTTATCCTAAATCTGCTATACCTATGCTCAACTATAATATTTTACAAGGAAAGCACACCTGCAAGGGATTGGGAATTTGCAAAATCAACAGGAAAGATAAGTGATATAGATATACAAGTTTTGAATGGTGTTGGTAAAGCGGGTTTAGCAAGAGAAATACGAAATGAACTTATTGATTTGGGCTTTAACGTCTTATCTTTTGGCAACGCAAATAAATTCTGCTATCTGAAAAGCGTGATAATTATAAAAAAATTGGACTATAATAAATTGAACCAACTGAAAAATATTATTTCTATACCATATTTATATGAACAATCAAACAAATGGTCGAATTATGACTTTGTCATTATTGTTGGCAGAGACTACAAAAAATATTTCAAAACAGGAAAGTGATAATGGAAAATTATTCATTAGATGAAAAGTTGGAAAAAATTTCTCAACTTGCAAAAGAAAAAAAAGCAGATGAGATCGAGATAATTGATGTGTCTAAAGTAAGTAATATAACTGATCGCTTTGTGGTCTGCTCCGGCAACGGCTCAATCCATACTCGATCTATCGGAAAACATATATTAGCGGAATCCAAGAAAATAGGACTTCCATTACATCACAAAGAGGGACTGGAAAACGGTTTATGGATACTCATTGATTTTGGTGATATTGTTCTGCATATTTTTGAAAAAAAATCTCGCGAATATTATAAATTAGGTGATTATTGGAACGAAATGGTTGAAAATAAATTGGCAAAAACAAGAAAGAAAGCTAATGAGGAATAATTATGTTTGTTGATCAAATACAAAAAAAATTACAAAAGAGTCTAATCGCTGCTGGATTTAAGAAAATTGCTAAATCACTCATCGAAGTTAAATATCCAAAAATGAAAAAATATGGCGACTATTCATCTAACATTGCCTTAAAAATTGGAAAGAAATACAAAAAAAATCCTCTTGAAATAGCAAAAATATTATCTGATAATCTTAGAAGATCAACTGTATTTTCCAAAGTGGAAGCCGTTCAGCCAGGATTTATTAATTTTTATATATCCAATAATATGCTTCGAAAAACATTGCAGGAGATTCATGAGAAAAAAAATAATTTCGGGACAAATACTTCTATAGGTGCAGGGAAAAAAATTTTACTTGAATTCGTCAGTGCAAATCCTACCGGTCCTCTAAATGTAGTGAATGCCCGAGCTGCAGCCTATGGAGATTCATTGGCTAATATATTTAAAAAATTGGGCTACAATACGGAAAAAGAATATTATATCAATGATGCCGGGCATCAAATTGATCTGCTTGTGGAATCTGTGGAAGTGGAATTACGCAGACTTGAGAATATGCAAGTTCAGGAGATGGAAGATGGATATAAGGGAGAATATGTCATAGATATAGCAAAGGACATTTTAGAAAGTGTAAGAGGGTCAGTCTTTCATTTTTCCGCCAAGAAAAAATTATTTATTATTCAATATTATGCTTTGCGAAATATTTTGGCGAACCAAAAAAGAGCTTTGGAAAGATTTAATGTTAAATTTGACAATTGGATATCAGAGAAGGAGCTTCGGGCTAAAGGAAGTGTGGAAGATGTGCTGACCTACCTTTCCGAAACAGGATATACTTTTGAAAAGGATGATGCGGTTTGGGTGGAAACGAGTAAATTTGGAGACAGTAAGGACAGAGTTATTATGAAAAGTGATGGCACAACTACTTATCTTGTTCCGGATCTTGCTTATCATATTTCGAAATACAAACGCAATTACCATTTGATGATTGACGTACTTGGTCCGGATCATCACGGACATGTTTCCAAATTGAAATCCGGTTTGAAAATTCTCAGTTACGATATTAAAAAACTTAATGTTATAATTTTGCAACAAGTTAACCTTTTATTAGATGAAGAGAAAGTAAAAATGTCAAAACGTGCTGGAAATGTTTATACTCTCAATAAACTAATAAATGAGGTCGGAACTGATGCTGCTCGTTTTTTCTTCCTAATGCGTAAGACAAATACACCTTTGGATTTTGATTTGGACTTGGCAAAAAAGCAATCGTCCGAAAATCCTGTTTATTATGTTCAATATGCACACGCACGCATTAATAGTTTGATTAAGATGGCAAAATCCGAAAAATTAATCCTCGACGATTTTAAACCGGAATATCTAAAAAAGTTAAAACACGCAGAAGAGATGGATCTGGTTCGTAATATGATGAAATATCCCGAAATGATAGCCCACATCGGCAAAACTTATGATGTTAATTTGATGACAACTTACTTAATGGATTTGGCTTCCGCTTTTCATAAATTTTATCACAAACGAAAAATTATCAATTTGCGTTATAGGGAACTAAGCTTAGCTCGATTATATCTGGCAGATGTTGTGAAAATTGTTTTAGCAAACGGTCTTGGTATCCTCGGAATAAAAGCTCCAAAAAAAATGTAACACAATCGTCTCAATTGTAAAGATTGAACAAAATTAATAAAAATTTCAGGGAGAGCACATTAACCTGCTCTCCCTTTTTGTTTTATTGGAAACGAGAATTATTAATTAGTGTCCATCCGTAAACTCGCATTTTTGCAATGATTTTCCGAATGTGATTCGACGCAGATAAGCACTGATTATGCTGATGAACGCTGATATTACATTTTTTACAAAAAAATTTTATCTTGCGAAAATCGGTTTTTTCAGTGTTCATCTGCGTCGAATCCCTACTTTACGGACAGATTCTAATTATTCGTCAAGTGCTTCTTGAAAATGCTTGGAAGCTTTATCCAGAGCTTTCTGGGGAGTAAGTTGTTTTCGGAATACATTCTCTAATACTTCCTCTGCAATAAAATCCCTAGTTTCAAACCAGGCCGAAAGTTGGGGAGGGACTTCTGCAAATTCAAGTTGATTAAAAACAGATCTTAAACCGGGATATTTTTTGAATTTTTCTTGCAGTTGCGGATCGTTCAAAGCACTCTTTCTTACGGGCATATAATATGTTAGGTTAGCCCATTGGGCTGTTTTTTCAGGGGATGTAAACCACTTGATGAATTTCCAACAGGCTTCTTGCCGTTTCTGGCTTTCCTTGTCCTTATCGTTTCGGAAAATTACTACATTTGTTCCGCTGATAAGGTTGTGTTTGGTTTTTTTGTGAGGAATAGCAGATATACCAATATTGAATGGAATACTACCATCTTTTTGCAAGTAAACCATTGAAACACTCGAACCTTCTACTAGTCCCACTTTGCTAGCCAAAAAATCGTTTTGGCCATCGTATCCGGTAGAAAGATATGCCACACGGTATTTGTGTAGAAGATCATCCAAATAATTTAAAGCCATTATACCATATTTACTATTGAGCAAAGATTTTGTTTGATCTTCATTAATAATTTTTCCACCTGCTTCAAGGAGAAGGTTTAGAAATTGCCAAACACTGGTTGCAAAAGTTGTACCCCATTGATCGATCTTTCCATCTCCGTTTGCATCTTGAGTAAGTATTTTGCAAATATTGATAAAATCGTCCCACGTTTCCGGTGGTTTGTTGATATCGAGTCCGTTCTTGTAGAACATATCTTTGTTGTAATACATAACCCGAACGCTCTTGTTAAAAGGAAAAGCCCACATTGTATCCCCGAAAGTGCTGCTCTTGATAAAAACAGGATAAAAATCTTCCAATTCTTCTTTTGAAAGACCGTTTTTACCATTAATAAATTTTTCAATGGGAATGATAGCCTTACCCCCAATCAATTTTGCAGTCCAATTTTCATGAGCTTGAGCCATATCAGGCTGAGTGTTTGCAACGATAGCTGCCATTAATTTTTGAGATAATGCTTCATATCTGCCCATTGAAATTGCTTTAAGATAAATATCATCGTGAGTGTTGTTGAACTCATCAATCATTATTGTAAGTGCGTCACCGAGGGGACCCCCCATAGCATGCCAAAATTCGATAGTGGTTTTATCAGATGTTTGTTCCTTCTTTCCACACGCTGAAATTACAAACATCAGCGATATGAGAGTAACGAATAATACTTTTTTCATAATTATTAAATCCTTATATTTTTTTCACGCTTTTTCGTCTAATACAAATAACAGTCAAGAAAATTTCGGAAAACTTGACATAAAAACTCTGTGTTTGGTTTTTCGAGTAATATTTTGATCTTTAATTAAACACTTTTCAGAAGCGGGGGCGTAGTTCAGTTGGTTAGAACGTCTGCCTGTCACGCAGAAGGCCGCGAGTTCGAGTCTCGTCGCTCCCGCCATTTTTATTTTTAAACCGGACAATTTATTGTTCGGTTTTTTTATTTTGGAGTGCAACATCCGTGATGTTGCAATTAGAAAAATACGAAACCAAATCAGATGCAATGAAACGGGAATATGCAATCAAAAAAAAGAAAAGTCGAAAGTATATTGAAAAATTGATACTTGAAAAATAGTTTGCAGAAGGTCGTCCCGAAGTTTTCGGGAAGTCTCGTCGCTCCCGTCAGTTTTATTTTTTAAACCGAACAATTTATTGTTCGGCTTTTTTATTTTGGAGTGCAACATCAGTGATATTGCACTTTTTTTTATTCAAATGGGTAATGTTGCTCTACTAGAACACTTCTTCACATTAATAAAAACTGAAGTCCAGTCTGAAAAGATTATCCTGAACTCCAGTTTTTTTTAACGAAAATTATTTCTATAGACCAGTCCTTCAGGGCTGGTTAAAACCGAAACAAAACAATCAAGGGCGTTCACGCCCTTACATTTTCTCAAAAAAACAAGGAAAAAAGTAGAACACGAGTCCTTTCGTGTGAGTATGAAAAAAAATTCAATCCCTTCAGGATTGTTTTGTTCAATGGTTATTTCCACTGATTACATCGGTGGTTATCCATATTGAATCATTACAGGATTCGTAATGATCGCATTTTTCGTTTAAATTGTTTTTTACCCTTTTGGAGTGCAACATCCGTGATGTTGCACTTTTAAAACAAAACATCACGGATGTTTTACTCCAAAGTTTATCAATCTCTTTTAGCAAATTTGGATTTTGTATTTTGTTTACTGGGGTAGCAAGCAACCACAGTCTATTTTATTCAACTGCTTTGCAGTAAGGGTTTTCAACAGCAGATTGAAGTTATGTCGGTGTTTTTTCTGGCTACACTATGCTTTGAAAGACCCATCTGGACTTCAGAATGCGTTTAGGGAACAAATATCGCGACACGAAGGCAAAAGAAAGAGTCTGATTTGGGGTACCCAAACCAGATGTGCGAAATCTTTGTAGCATAAGGCATCAGCCTTATGAGAAAAGTGCAAAAGTTATTAGCACCGTAGGTGCAACATATATAAATAAAAATCCCGACTCGAGCGCTATCTTTTACGTTCGAGTCGGAATTTAAAAGTTTGGAGTAAAATATCCTCGATATTTTACTTTTCTAGAAGAATACGAAACCAAATCAGATGCATTAAATTAAATTCCACACAAATATTGACATATATTTTCCACATTCAGAAAAATAAAACAAAAGTTTTAATCAATCGTTTAAATCAATTGTTTGAAAGGAAAAAAATGAAAAATCAGTTGTCAACAA
>JAYEKN010000180.1 GCA_034661015.1 Candidatus Cloacimonadota bacterium | reverse complement strand
TTTCTGCATATTATCAACTGCTATTTTTTCAACTACGGTACTTTTTGTGTTCACAGGTTATTGCTATTTTAGCTCCGTAGGAGCGCCATCTCTGTAGCCGAATGCGTTAGCGTTCGGTGGAAATATTCCCAATTTTATAAAGCATCGTAGATGCGACATTTGAATCAAAAATGATTTTTTTTCACATCATTGAGTTTACGCACTAATCATTTCCCTTACATAATCAATAATAAACCTGAGCAGTCATTCCCGGGCGTAAACCTGTAATTTGTTTTGCGGGTTTAAGATGAACTTCAAATGTTTTCAGATCGTATTCTCCTTTTGCTTTGGTTGGCACCCAAGTAGCAAAATCTGCCATAGGAGCGAGAAAGTTTACCATAAAGATAAATTCTTTCCCGTTGAGAGCCGGAACTTTTACTTTACACTTCTTTCCTTTTTGGAATGAAGCGAGTTTATCTTCCCGCACATTCAAAAGCAGATAGGCGTCCTTCGGGATTTGAATACTAAGCAGGGGATAACCAGCACCCATTACTTCGCCAGGCTGAGCTATTTTGTTGCTGATTTCTCCGCTAACCGGTGCAACTATTTCCAGTTCATTATGATATGCTTGGGCTTCGTTATAAACATTTTTTGCTTCGATATATTCCCCTTTTGCAGCCACGATGTCCTCTTTTCTGGCACCTTCGAGAGCCATATCGTAAATTGCTTTTGCTTCTTCCATCTGATTCTTGGCAGCCTTGTATTTAAATTCGATCTCATCCATTTCTTGTTTAGCGATTATACTGTCTGCAAAAAGAACTTTAAAGCGATGGTATGTTTTTCGGGCAAAAACATATTGACTTTCCGCCATTTCGTATTGATTTTTTGCAGCTCTTTTTTGCTGCTCTCTGGCTCCGTTTTCCGCTTTTTGAACTAAAGCATTTGCAGCCTGAAGCACTCCGGCTGCCTGCCCGAGTTTTGCATTCATAATATTCGGCTGGATAGTTGCCAAAATTTGCCCTTTTTCAACGAGATCGCCTCTATTCACAAAAATACTATCGACTCTACCCGGTATCTCGGAAGATACGTTTACCACAGTAGTTTCTATCACTCCGGTCATTACCTGAGGAGAAGTTTTGCAAGAATTGACAAGCAAAATAATTGCTGCTAAAATCACTAAAAATAAAGGAAAAAGCAGAATAGCATTTTTCTTTTTCATATATAATTCCTTTCTGCCCGTAGGCATAAATATTTTAACCACAGTCGAACATTTCTAATATTTGCTCTGACTTTTCGATAGTTAAGTATAATTTTGATAAAGCCTTGTAATAATCGAAAAGAGAAAGCAGCTGTTCCACTTGAGCAGCTTGATATAGCAAACGTGAATCGATCACATCAATGGATTTTCCCAATCCCTCGTAAAACCGTTTTTCATTGATCTGCAAATTCTTTTTTGCAAGTTCCACGGTGGGTTTCAATTTCATATATCGGGTTTGACTATTGCTCACTTCATTATAATATTTTTCCGTAAGTAATAATATTTCTTCCGTAGCATATTTTTTTGCTTTACTCACTTCCGAACGCAAATGCCGTGCATACTGGAGTTTATTGTATTTCTTCAATCCTCCGAAAAGATTTATTTCCATTTGCAATCCCACCGAATAAGCCGGTAAGACCATTGGATAATTATTCCGAATAATATTATACTCTCCCACTGCGAGAATTTTTGGGAGAAATTTTGCTCTTTCCAAATTGAACGCCTGCTCAGCCATTATCTGCTTTTGGGCGATTAGTTTCAGAATGGAATTATTCGATCTTGCCCGCTTATTACATTCTGTTAGCTCGATGTCAATCGGATAATATTTTAACGAATCGCTTAAAGTGAATTGAGTATATCTCGGTAAATTCAGCAACGTTTTCAAAGCAGAATTTGCCAGAGTCAGTTTATTTTTTGTATCCGTCAATTTTCGTTCTGCATTTGCAACTGCTACTTGAGCGCGAATGATTTCATGCGGAGGAATTAAACCGACATCTACGGCTTTTTGTGCATCACGTTCATGTTTCAGCATGCCGGAAACAACATTTTTTCTCACCGCGAGCACTCGCTCCAACAAAGCTATGGAAAGGTATCTTTCAATCGTTTGTTGGGTGATCTGATCTCGGGTTTGATTCAATTCTTCCTTAGCAAAGTCGAATTCCGATTTTGCGAATCTTTTTCCGGCAGTGATCTCTCCGCCCATAAAAATCGGCTGGGTGATGAGCAAGTTTGCATTTTTATATTTCTGCTGATCAATTTCAATGTTATAAGAAGGTATTTCACCGAGACCAGCCAAAATCAAATCAATTTCTTGCGGAGTTAAGGGAGTTCCCAAATCGCTTGCGATCTGCTCAGCATATTGTACGGCTACATTATCTATCGATTCTTTCATCTTTTCCATATTTATCTCGGGGTTTTTATTTAGATAAGTATAGCCGGCGATGAGATTTACAGAAGGGAGATAATTCCCGAAAGCTGCTTTGTTCAGATACTCTTTTTGAAAAACCACTTCTTGCTGCTGAGCGATTTTTTGATTATTTGCCAAAGCACTATCAACCGCATCGGTCAGGCTTAATGATATTTCCTCAGCAAACAGTTGAATACTGGGAAAAAGTATAGCTAATAAAATGTAAAATATCTTTTTCATATTTATCCTTTAGTCCACTTAAAAAACTGTTCCCTGTTAAATAAAAAAACCAATATGGAAATAAATTCAACATAAGTTGATTCATTACCAA
>JAYEKN010000179.1 GCA_034661015.1 Candidatus Cloacimonadota bacterium | reverse complement strand
CTAAGTTTCTCGAGAAAAATAGCTCTTTTCAAAACAAACGAAAAAACAAAATTCTTTTTTTCTGTCTCACTCCTATAAACGTCCATTTTCATTCCAAAAGAAAAAAAGAGAGAAAGAAAAAAAGAAAAGAAAAAAGAAGAAAGAAAATGAGCGGAATCCATTCTTTGTTCGTTGACAGCTCTCAGAGAACTTCAGGAACAGACACAGAATTTATAGTTGAATTTCAGCGCTCTCTCGAGAATAAAGCGTTTGAACATTGTTGTATCGAAAAAGCATCTATTCCCCTCACTTTCTACAACATTTCCGATGAATTGAGCACTTCTGCTTTCACCATTAATGATGGATCAGATGACGTAGAAATCACACTAACAGAAGGAAGTTATTCGGCGACTGAATTAGTTAGCCACATGGAAACCGCCTTAAATGCTTCTTCTTCTGGTTTTACCGTTTCATTCGAATCAATCACAGGGAAAATGACTTTCGAGAGAACATCGAATTTTTCACTTCTTCTCTCCACAAAAGAAAATCTAGCCCGTTTGTTGGGATTTGCTCAAGCCGATTTCACGGGGACTAATTCATACACATCTTCGGACATCGTGAATATGAGATTATTGCGTAATTTCTTCCTGTTTATTGACCAAATTCACACAGACATAAATCACTGCTATCCTGCTGTCGGTAGCGACATTACTGCGATTTGGGCTATTGAAGGAAATTTGGGCGATGTTCAGTATATCACCTCGAATGATAGACAAAGCTATAAACTACGTGAATGCGCGATATCTACACGGCTAAAAGTCAGATTAGAAATAGAAGAAGGAACGCTGAACTTAAATGGCCACCATTTTCAATTTCTTATTCGTCTTTGGTAGATAGTTTTTTCCTAAAAACGAATTTATTTTTTTCCTTTTCAGTTAATATGATTGAAACAAGAGAAAAAAAGAATAAATGGTATTTTTGTTGGTTGAATGGAGTATTCCGAAATTAATTGGAAAATATCTTGCGGAAAAGGGACGAGAATTAAGCGTGATTGAAACTGAAAGATGGATGACCATACAACTTCAGGAAATGGCGAGAGAACCACGGAACAGACGTGATTTGTCAGTAAATCTGGGAGACATCCGCGATGTTCGTAAAAAGATAAGCCTTTTTCCACAATTGAAGGAACAAATAAACACAAAATTACTGCTCAAAATGGAAAAGAGATTAAGGGAAAAGACCTGCTCACAATGTTCGAGAAAGCTGGAACCTTTTGGGGGAGAATTAGTTTGCCCGAATTGCGGGGTCTCACAACGAGGATTTATGCTGGATGATTTTTGCGGAAGGGATTATCATCACGCCCACAATAAAGTGCCATATCACAAAATCAGATGTCTGAAAATGAACATTAAACAATTATTAGGGAATTTTGCGGAAGGAAAATGGCTTCCGATTTACGAACAAATTAAGAGAGATTTAAAGCCTGCCCTTTCTTTGTTGGAACTACGGGAAATCATGAAGAAAAAAGGAAAGAGTAAATCCTATCCGATGGCGAACGCTATCCTTTTTCATCATATTTCAATCCGTAAATCAATGAATGAGGTTGAAAAAGACGCTCTTTTTCACCTGTTTTCCATTTATCATGACGGATACGTCCAATTATCAAAGAGACCACGTAAAACGATGCGCTTCGGTCATTTTCTGCTCAAAATTCTTCCTTGTTTGAAAAGAGATGATTTGTGTGAATTTGTCGTCGATATCAAGGATGAAAACAAAAAGAAAAAAATGAATTTGTTGTTTAGGAGAATTTGCCGTAAAACTAAGCTTAAGGACGAAATGAAACGATACCGCGCCTTTTTCTCCTCTACTTCTTCATAATGAAATAACCTGCAACACCCAATCCGCCCAACAAAAGTAGTGGATTTGAGAGAAGGGAAGATGATTGACCGACAGAAGGTGTTTTGGTCGGCATTTTTCGGGGGTCAGCACTCGGAATGATACCTTCAATCCTCTTTTTGAGATCTGAAAATGGATTATCCAAAGGGGGAGAAAGCACACCTTTTGTAGGCAATGAAACAACTGGATTATGATAAGGAATAGGCGACCAAGTTGCGGGATTTCCGCCGATAAGATGATGATGGGTGAAATTACCGCCCCCACCCCATATCTTAGAAATTCCACTATGTATGGAAGAGGATGGATGCGAAATGGAGTGCGTAGCGTGATGAACGAAACTACCGAAACCCATGTTTTCTGTTTGTTTTTTTGTTTTTTTCGTTTGAAACTTTTCTAACAAAAAAGGTAAATTGTCTTTTATTATGGGAGAAAGCCAAAAAACTTACTTTTTGATCAGAATAATTCCTCCCACTATTGCGCCACCCACAAGAATTGTCGGGAGAATTGAGCCTAACCCTTTTGTGAGATTTGTCAGCGGGGAAAGAATGGTACCAATCGTTTGATTTAAGACACCCGATAAATCCTCGATAGGATTAGGTATGTTGAACATATCACCCCCGAAAGGAGATGACGGGATGCCAGATGGAATCGAAGGAACCGAGGGAAGACCGAAACCCATTGATTTTCTTTTTTTGATTTGAATTTCTTTTTTGATTTTCTTTTTTTGATTTGATTTTCTTTTTTTTGATTTGATTTTCTTTTTGTTAGAGGAAACAAACAAAAAAGTCTATTCGAGCAGAATGGCACCAGACCTAACCCAGTCCACCTCGATTTCACTAACAGAGAGAGGGGGGCAGGCAGAACTAATAAAAGCGTCTACGTGAATTCTTCCTAT
>JAYEKN010000178.1 GCA_034661015.1 Candidatus Cloacimonadota bacterium | reverse complement strand
ACTAATTATCGTCTGCATAAATTCATCAAGTTCTATCTGAGGTGCTTTTCCGGCGAGCATATTCAACGCAATTATAATATTATTAATTCCGCGATTGATCTTAATTATTTTATTTTCTCCATTCTGTTCAAAAGTAAGTTTTATCGTTTTCCGAGGTTTTAACTGAAACTCCATCTTTCGTAAAGAATTATAATTTATCGAAACGGTTTTTCTGAGGAGAAAACGTAGTTTCAAACTGTGTTCAGCAAAGAACAGCGAATTTACAGTAAATAAATTTTTATACATCACATTTCCAACTAAAACCAAGACGATAAAGGGAGCAACCTTTTTAAACCACTTATCAACTTGAGAGATGGGACCGGTGATAAAATAAATTGCCCAAACTAAAGCAAGAAGTCCAATCACTATTGAAACTGTTCGAAGAAAAATCGGGAATCGAAAAATTTTATTGTCTTGCATTCTTCCTCTTTTCTAAAATATTAACAATTCTTTTCACATCCTGTGCCTTATCTTTTTTACAAATCAGCAGAGCATCGGTTGTTTCGACAATAGCACAATCTTCAATTCCGATGATGGCAATCGGTTTATCTTTTTGGGTTGATAAAACGTAATTATTCTTTGAGTCAATACTAAGCGCTGCGGCAGAAAAGAAATTTCCATTTTCATCTTTGTCCATCATTTCCGCTACTGTTTTCCAGCTGCCAATGTCATTCCAATCAATATCCACCGGTATCACGACAGTGTTATCCGCCTTTTCCATCACACCGATATCAATCGGAATACTGGGAATATCTTTATATATTTTTGCAATTCCTGCCGGATCATCTGCAAGGCATTTTTTAATCTCACCTAATTTGAAATTAAGTTCGGGCATGAATTCCTCGAACGCCTGCAATATCGAATCAATCCGCCAAAGGAACATTCCACTATTCCAAGCAAAGTTTCCGGAAGCGATAAAATCTTTTGCCGTTTCCAAATCGGGTTTCTCTTTAAACTGCTTCACGTTATAGATGGGATATTCATCACGTTGGATAACTATCCTACGAGATTCATCGCTACTTATCTCTTTACCGGATTCGATATAACCGTAACCCGTAGCCGGATAATGGGGTTGAATTCCGAAAGTAAGTAGTTTTTTTTCTTCTTTCACGAAATTTGAGCAATAATCAATAATTTTCAAAAATTTTGTTTGCTTTCCGATAAAATGGTCTGCTGCAAGTACGAGCATGGTTTCTTCAGCAGGATATTTTTTATTGAGAATAATTGCTGCCAAACCAATACAAGCAGCTGTATTTCGACCATAAGGTTCTGAAATAATATTATCTTCAGGCAATTCGGGCAAATGTTTTCTTACAAGCGAGGCTTGTGAAATATTTGTAACCACATAAATATCTTCGCTTTTTATTTGTGGAAGGATTCGATCAACTGTTTGACGAATCATTGATTTTTCACCGAGAATATTTAAAAATTGTTTAGGATTTTCTTGTGTACTAAGAGGCCAAAAACGTGTGCCTATTCCACCTGCCATAATTAATGCGATCATAATCTTTCCTATTTTTGCGACTTCTTTCTGTTGTCAATCACTTGCACATCTTTCGGAATTTTTAGCAGAAATCGAGAGTCTGGAATTTCCTTATTTATTTTTGAATCTGAGAAATTGAAAAGCACCTCATTATCGTAGCTATCCTTATAAAAAAAACTTTTAATGAGAGAATCTTGTTTGGAAACTGTTATTGTAATTACCTTTAAATCATTCATCTCTTCGTTTGGTAAAAAAGAGAAAATATATGAATCGTCCAGTTCTTCTGTAGATTCAAGCGTACAAAAATTCATATATTCGTTTGCCAAAAACTTTGGTGAAATGAAATATTGCCATTCGCTCGAATCACCACCGATCAGCTGTTTTTTTTCAGGAAAATAAAAAACCAGTTCAGTATCAGTACCTAACATAATTTGATGTTCAGGCTGTAGATGTTCCAAAAGAATATTTTTATCTTTCACATACAAAACACCCGATGATTCATTACTCATGTCTTGTTCAGGCCAATAATTCCGTTGGGTAAAATTAACTTCCAAAGATTGAATCTTGTTAAAATAATCCAAATAACTTCTTAGAATCTTTCCGTCAGCAAACAAGATATTACAAACAAAAAGAAAAATTATCAATAAAACAAAGGTTAGTTTTTGCATAACAAATTCCTTATTTTTTCATTATAAAATTTTTATGATTCAAAATCATTTTGTTAATTGGATTTTTCAGAAGTGCATTATTTGTCAATCTTTTCAATATCTATTCGATTTTTGATGTTTTTTTATTAGCCCAGCCATTCATGGCTGGAAAAAAAACAAACGAAATAATCAAGGACGTTCACACCCTTATAAAACTTTTTGGAGTGCAACATCCGTGATGTTGCAGTGTTGTATAAAATATCACCCCTGTGAAATCCCAGTGAAATAAAATAGATAAAATCATTTCACGGGATAAATAAAAAAGATAAAAGCATTTCACTGGGCAGGCGGATATTTTACTCCAAAATGCGGTAAAATAATTTACCCGATTTTTTACCTGTCCGTAAACGGATAGGCTATTTTTTTTTGTGTATTTATGGTTGTTTTTTCACATTTCACGTTTCCCATTTCCCTTCTCCTTTCCCTTTTCCCTTCAGCGAATATACAAAATAAAAAAAGCCCCTACCGTCAAAAGTAACAGTAGGAGCATATTATTATATAGATTGAATAAAGAAGCTATCTGAGAAGTATAGTATTAATAATTTGC
>JAYEKN010000177.1 GCA_034661015.1 Candidatus Cloacimonadota bacterium | reverse complement strand
TACTTTACGGACAGACTCTAATTAAGACTTTTCATTTCAGATGCTCCGGAACATCTGAAGTTCCCCCAAAAGGCGTTTGATTGCGGCTGGTTTTGATTTAAAAAAAATAATATGGAAATTAAAGCATTATGAAAAGTTTATTTTTATCAGTTATGTTTCTGTTTTTATTAACAGATCTTTTTGCTATTACAGTAGAAACCGCTCAATTTGAAGATTTTTTGTATAAAACTACTGAAGAGTGCGAATACGACAATTGGATTTCACACATCTCCGAGGGAATTGCCGACGAGGGTTATAATCTTTACGCTCCGTATGACCGGCAAACAAACGGATTTGGTAATTTTATTATAGCCGGAGAAGATACTCTTGCAAATTGGCAAAGTGTGATAACTACATTTCTATCAGGAAATTATGAAGGAGCACAAATTCTTATAGATTTATTTGAGTTTCCCTATGAGGTTGTTGAATTTCACGATACCGGAACTGATAGAATTTATTATCTCCTCCGAGAAAATATTAATCCGGAATATTACGACGACAACGGAACTCCTTTCATTGGTGATGATGAACACGGCGCTTTTGATAACGGTTGGGGCTTATATGTTTATAATCCTTCATCAGATATGCCAGTTGTAATTACCGCACCACATCCTACCGACGATTTCCCTACTCCGGCTGTCAGTTATAAATGTTTTAGAGATTGGAATGCAAAATTTTTATTGATCAGCGGAGTAGGAAGAGAAGTGAAATGGACGGAAGTCGGTAGTTATTCCAATTCCAAATCTCTCAGTGATCCATCGAGAATCAATGCTCATCCGTTTAATGTTGCATATAAATTATTTTGTGATAGAATTCGGGAAGAATTTGGGAGAAGAGAATTTTCCGCTCAAATTCACAGCTATGATTGGGACAGGCATGAGGGACATGCTAATTGTCAAATTTCTGCCGGTTATAATAAAACATGTCCCACTTTACCAATCAGGGATCTCTCTGATTGGCACATAGATATTGTTAACGCCACGGCTGATCCGGTTATTCCGGGCAATTCAATCGGAACACACGAAACCGTTTTTATAAATGATTTTTATGCAGTTAATTATGAAGAATTTGACTTTCTATATTATAATACTACCGTACCATTTCCTGTGAATAATTCTGTTGATCTTCCGGGATATTCTCAAAACAGGCAAATGCTTTATACTTACGTTGATTGGAATAAATACGACGTTTTTGAACCTTTCATGCACATCGAAATGGACGAATTACCCAATTCATATTTCGAGTCTGAAGAAAATTATAAATGGTTTTATGGGTTTAATGATATTTTCGGACATTTTAATATGCAACAGCTTTTTGAGCATACTATAGAATATTATTCAAACTGGGTGCAGGGAATCACAGATATACTGCCACAAGTAATCGAACTTGATGACGGGATGACTCCCGAAATTCCCCAAAATTTAATCATACTTTCAAAAACATTTGATAATCTTACTTTGAATTGGGATGATATTTCGGCATTTGATTTTTGGACCTATGAAATTTACTATGATGATGAACCGATTGTAGATCCACAAAATTGCCAACGGATTGATAGAATTAATGATCCGTTTCTCGCATGTCAATTTGCGGATAGTATATTTATCGAAGGGCTTGAAATGAATCAGGAATACTATTTCCGAATGCGGGTAAGAGATTATGCCGGGAATTTTTCCGAACTGTCTCAAGAGATTTCCTGTTTTACTGCTCCTGTAGATATTTCTGACTTTCAGGCAGTTGGTGGAGACGGAGTGGTTGACCTTGTCTGGACAGCTAATATTCAATCGGGAAATTTGGGTTTTCACGTTTATAGAAAGCCTGCGGGTGGAATTAACTATTTGGAAATTGCGAGTTGGGAAACCGATTCCACTCTTGTTGGCTCCTCAATAATCAACCTCATTTATGATTATCAAGACACTACTGTTATGAACAATAGAAATTATTCGTATTGTATCGCTTCTGAAAATGCAGAAGGTGAAATATTTATGTATGAAAATACGGATGATGCAACACCTATGAAAATATTTGAACTTTATGTTATAAATCAGGATACGACGATTTGCGATACGGTTCGATTTGGAAAGAATCCTTTTGCTACTGATGAATATGATCAGCTATATGATATTGAAAAGGAAGGTCCCACACCCCCGGAATATATTTATGCTGCCTTTTATGAATCACAATGGCAAACTGATTATATGTATTTGTCCCAAGAAATTCATGGAGAATATAATCCGCTGAATGATTACAAAATCTGGAAATTGCTAATCAGAACCAATCAATTGGGTGATACTTTAAGCGTTTCCGTTAGCCCCGATTTCGTCAATCAATACGGGGAATTATATCTTAGGAACAATCATACCCAACAGCTTGTAAATCTAACTTATACTTCCTTATATTATTCTTCCGACAATAGTGCCTATCATCCTTTTACTCTATATTGGGGGGACTTAAAGCCACAAATTGAGATTGCCGATAGATCGAATGGAATTTATCAAGAGGGTGAAGAAGTAACTTTTGCTTGGGACATTTCACATTCTTCGCTGGTTGAAAATATAAAACTGTTGCTTTGTTCTGATGAAGACACCACTTCCGTAGTGAACCAACTTCCCCCAAATACGACAGAATACACTTGGCATATTCCTGCCGGTTTATCCGTCAATAACGCTCGACTTTGTGTGCAAGTGATCACAAATAACGGTGAAGTGATTCGAGGATTTTCGGACTATAAACTTGGAGTGGTT
>JAYEKN010000176.1 GCA_034661015.1 Candidatus Cloacimonadota bacterium | reverse complement strand
TGGGAAAAAAAATGTCAGAATCGACGATGATGTATTAATCGTAAGAGGTTTCTTCACAACAAGTTGGGGGGCATACAGAATGTTCACTATTGGGTTAAGGATACCTGAAGAGATCTTTCAGGCTCTTGTTATTCATATCAGAGAATGCGGAAAAATATTACAAAAGATCAACAAAAAGAAAAAGTGGGAAGAAAACGAAACCATCAAAATTTAAAAAACAAAAAAGCCGCTCAAGAATTTGAGCGGCTTTCACTCTGTGATCTAAATCAACAATCAACATTGAGTCAAAATAGACCGATTAGGATTAATTATGCCATCAAACATTTAACCTACGAATCTTTTCTTCTTAGTGTCCATTTATCATTTTCCTTTTTTATTTAAAATCAACATCAACAGTAGCTCCACAAAAAATAATTTCTCGTTTTTCTCCAAATATTACAGTTGTTCCATACCCCAAATGTATATCTACAAGATTAACTCCTGTTTCTTTGTTAAATTCCACAACCATTTTTTCTATTTCTTCCCTGAAAGCTTCTTTCTTTAATCGAATCTCTTTAATATCCATATTTTGGTATCCTCTTTTAAAAATGCTTATGAGAGCAATATTTCTACTCTCATAAGGTCTAACCCTGTAGTCTATATCAATCATCAATATTGAGTCAAAATAGACCGATTGGGATAATCATAATTATTTTTGTTTCCAGTGGATACATCCAAAGTCAGAACCAGTTAAAAACGCCCATCCCTCATCATCCTCAACCAATACACAATCCGAGGGGACGTCCTCATCCTCATCCCAATTATATCCCCGATAAAATTTAGGATTACTGCATGTCCCTAATGTTTCTTCCTGCTTCCAATATTTACAAGTTTCGCATGTATTCATTTTTTTTCAACATCCTATGCCATCAAACATTTAACCTACGAATCTTCTCTTCTTAGTGTCCATTTGTAGGAATACCCTTGATTATAACTAAGCCTGTCCATTTGCACAAACATAATATCATACAAACTACCATTTCGCTCCACCTGACCGCCCTTACACTCTTCATGTAGTGTTGGTCGATCTGAATAACTATCCAAATTAAAGATTTCCACAATTTCCACAGGTGTTAATTTTTCGTTCATTTTATCATTTTCCTTTTTTATTTAAAACCAATTTCAACCTTAGCTCCACAGAAAAGAATTTCTTGCCTTTCTTCTTCCATTAGTTTTGTTACATACCTAAGATGTATATCTACAAGATTGACTCCTGTTTCTTTGTTAAACTCCACAACCATCCTCTCTATTTCTTTCCTGAAAGCTTCTTTCTTTAATGGAATTTCTGAAATATCCATATTTCTCCTTTTAAAAAATTATATTTTTAATGCCCAACCATACAACGCATCCAAATCCTCAAAGACCGGAATCCCTAACTTTTTTGCTCGTTCAATCTCCGCAATTGTGCCTTTACTATCCTTCCATCCAGGCACTAAAAACATTGCTTCGCTCACATCAAGCCACGCTATGGAGTAATCATAAAATTGCTGAACGGTCAAATCTCTATCCCACAACTTGATAGCAAAATCTTTATCATACCATGGCACAAACGGATAAAGCCCTTTTGCAAACATTTCCGCTGCATACCACTCGCCCCTACCGATATTTTTCAATACTGTTAGTACATCTGTACCAGAATACGCTCCAGCTACATATACTCTTTTCATTTTTTAATCCTTTTGACATTCAAGTGTTCTTAACATTATCCTTAAAAACAGTTTCGGAAACAAAATTTCTACTTTCAGAAGTTGCAATATATCCAAGCTCAACAAACCTATCATCCTCTATCACAACCCCTTTTATCTCTCCCTCATACGCATAACAATACGCATCCCCTGGAAACCTTTGCAACTCATGTATTAATTCACTTACCTTAATCATTTTTTAATTCTCCTTTTTAAATAGTTTCAAGTAGGTCATGGATAAATTCTCTTCCCTTTTCTGTCCAAGTTGTTGAATGCCTGTTTTGTTTATCTCCATTTGATCTTTCTATAATATGAGTTCTTGTTTTCACTAATCCCATATCTTGATATTTCTGATACAATAACCATTGACCACTTTGTTTAAACTGTATCTTTTCATTTTTTAAAATTATATTCAATTGAATAGCGGTCATTTCATTTTCTTTAGCTATTTGAGTAACGGTATATGTATCTCCTGTATCAAGCACGTTCTTGTAATAATCTACTTTTGGTTTATCTTCTACAATCTGAAGCAGGGCAGCTTGTTTTTCCTCATATTCTATCGCCCATGCTCTTGCAGCTTCTGCTGGATTACTGAAATCAGGAAGAAGAGTTTTAGATTTTCTTTGCTCTAATTCTTCTAATCTGTCAACAATTTTGGCACGGAGAGGAATGGAGTAACCTGAAACTAAGACCAAAACCTCTCTTTTTGGTAAACGATAACACTTTTGTTCTCTGCCATAACTGTCTTTAAAGATATGCTCATAATTGAGCATATCCTCTTTTCCATATAATTCCAACAACATACGTTTTACATCCCGCCTCACATTCCGATGCTCCTTTCCAGTTTGCTCTGCAATTTCCCGTGATGTCATTGAAATTTCATTATTAAATTCTGTCATTTTATTCATTTTAAATCTCCTTTTTTAAAATTATTTCTTATTCGGTATATCTTATGAATCTACAATTACTCTTTTTGTTTCTCCTTTCACATATTTTCAAATATATTAATTTTCTTCAACATATTAGGAAATTTCCCATTATAAGTCTTTGCTTCAGGAAACAAACTTTCCTTGTTTAAAAATAAATTAATGAAAAAC
>JAYEKN010000175.1:4619-13642 GCA_034661015.1 Candidatus Cloacimonadota bacterium | reverse complement strand
TAAGGGGCTGGGCTATTCAATAAATCAATTTGCAATCAGCCAGTGGGCAGACAAGTTGTAAAATTGAAAAAGAAATAGCCACGAATTCACGAATAAAAGCGTAAAATAATTTTAAATGTAAAAAAAATAGCCTATTCGTTTACGGATAGGTATAAGATCGGACAAATATCTTACGCCATTTATGGCGTTTTGGAGTAAAATATCCGTGATATTTTATACAACACTGCAACATCACGGATGTTGCACTCCAAAAAATGCTTTCAACCAGTTTTTTTGTTACCTATATTTTCCCCTGTATTCTCAATTACCAGAGGCAATGCTTTTTGCTTTTTATTCCCTTTGTGGTTAATTCTATCGCATTATTTGACACCAAATACCCACAACTAAATTTATCGTGTATTATAAAATTATATTTGAAAAGAAATAGAGAAAAAAACAATGTTTTACAAAATACTAAATAATTTTTTGAACAAATCGGATTTGATTCGTCAATTTAATAAATTTGTAGAAATAGAAGAACCAAAGCAGATTGTGGATTTGAATGACTCCGCCAAATCACTCCTTCTGGCACACTTGTTTCAAACTAAAAAAAAAAATATCGTTTTTGTAACCGGTAACGATACTATTGCCCAAAACACTTGCGATGATTTGGAAATACTGCTCGACAAAACTAAAATTTTCCACCTCAATAGTTACGAAATTTTGCCATACGAAGAATTTTCTCCGAGACGAACTTGCCAACTGGAGCGAAGCAATGCTCTTTCTGCAGCCGTTATACAACAACCCGGGATTTACATCGTTTCTCTGCGAGAATTTTTACGGAAGATCAACCTACCCGAATTATATAAAAAAAATACTACCCATCTGAAAATCGGAAAAGAATATGCTATGGATGTTCTGCTCGATGATCTGATTTCCTGCGGCTATACTCGCACAAGCCAAGTATCTCAGGCAGGGGATATTAGCAAACGAGGGGGAATTTTGGACGTCTTTTCACCTCAATACAAAAATCCATTTCGGATTGAGTTTTTTGGTGATGAAATTGAGTCTATACGTGAATTTTCTGCAAAATCACAACGCTCAATAAATACAGAAAAAAGCAACCTTACCATTCAACCGATTCGAGAATTGTCGCTAAAACAAATATCCGAACATGCGGATGATTATTTCATCCAAAAAATTGCGGAAACCGGATTTTATGAAGGAATGGAGCAAGATTTTTCGCAACTTATCGAAAAAACCACCACTTTTTCAGAATACTTTTTTGCTCAAAAAACCACAATGATATTTGATGAAGCTCAGCACATTCAAGAGATCGAAGACGACCTTTTTGACGAAGCGGAGGAGCAAAGAGAAAAATATAACGGGGAACGAAATACAAATTGCATTCCTGAACCGGAACAATTGTTTTCACACTTCTCAGACCTGAAACTTGAATCTTTCAAGAGCGTTTATTTTAACAATAAAAACAATCATATTACCACAAAATCCATATCCTTCCCTGTCCGCTCTCAGATGAATTTCAACAGTAATATTTCTTTGCTCGTGGATGAGATCAAGGCATTAAGTTTAAAGGATTTTACGATTTTTATCCAATCGGACACAAAAAGCCAGAGCAAAAGAATTATGAATACTTTGGCGGATTTGGGGGACAATCTTCGCTTTCAAGTAGGAGTTTTTCATAACGGTTTTATTCTTGATGATGCAAAGATCGCTATCTTCACCGACCACGAAATTTTTAATCGTTACAAACGAAAACGGCGTATTACCCGTTTTAGCAAAGCAGAAGCGATTGCCGATTATGAAACACTGAAAAATGGGGATTATGTGGTTCATATTGATTATGGAATTGGAATTTGTAACGGACTGCAAACTATCACTGTGGGAAATACGGAGATGGATTGTATAGTTGTCTATTATGCAGGTGGAGATAAAGTATATGTTCCCACGGATCAATTGAATTTACTTTCCAAATTTTCGGCAAAAGAAGGTATCGAGCCACAAATCCACACTCTCGGTGGAGCGAGATGGGATAACACGAAAAAGCGGATCAGGAAAGATGTGGAAAACATTGCCAAAGACCTGGTCCGGCTTTATGCAAAAAGGAAAATGGCAAAAGGATTTGCTTTTTCAGGAGATACGGAATGGCAGCGAGATATGGAAGCATCCTTTATTTATCAGGATACCGAAGATCAAATAAAATCCACTGAAGATGTGAAAAATGACATGGAATCTCCCTTACCAATGGAGCGGCTTATTTGCGGTGATGTTGGCTTTGGCAAAACAGAAGTAGCAATTCGAGCGGCTTTTAAAGCTGTGATGGATAGTAAACAAGTAGCGTTTGTAGTTCCAACTACCATTCTTGCAGAACAGCATTATATCACCTTTTCCGAAAGGTTGAAGGATTACCCGATTCGGATAGAAATGCTGAGCAGATTTGTAACCAAAAAGAAGCAAAACCAAACTGTGGAAAGTTTGCGATTTGGGGAAATTGATATTGTCATCGGCACGCATCGTCTTTTTTCAAAAGATATTCATTTCAAAGATCTCGGCTTGTTGATCCTCGACGAAGAACATCGCTTTGGAGTTCGTCATAAGGAAAAATTGAAACAACTTCGAGAAAATGTGGATACATTGAATCTGACTGCCACACCTATTCCACGCACTTTGAACATGGCACTTTCCGGTGTAAAAGATATGACCCTTATGAGAATCCCACCCGAGAATCGCCTACCTATTCGGACGACTATGATGAAATTCGATAAGAAAATAATCAAGTCTGCAATCAGGCGAGAGATTGATAGACAAGGACAGGTTTTCTTCTTGCACAATCGAGTTCAATCTATTTATTCGATGCAAGAGCGACTGGAAAAAATGCTTCCCGAGGTGAACTTTTGCGTAGGGCACGGGCAAATGTCGGAGCGTGAACTGGAATCCGTCATGATGAATTTTTATCACCACAATTTTGACGTCCTGATTTGCACTACGATCATTGAATCGGGAATTGATATTCCGAATGCGAACACGATTATCATGAATCGGGCTGACAAATTGGGTTTGGCTCAATTATACCAATTACGAGGCAGAGTAGGACGCTCCGATCATCAGGCGTACGCTTATCTCGTGATTCCGAAAAAGGTTAATAAAACAGCACACGATCGGCTGAAAACACTGGAGCGTTACGAAGCACTCGGTTCAGGTTTGCATATTGCGATGCAGGATCTGGAAATTCGGGGAGCCGGAAATTTGCTCGGAGCAAAGCAACACGGGCTAATGAATCAAATCGGGATAAATTTTTACAACCAAATACTTAAAAGGGCAGTAGAAAAAATCCAAAAAGGGGAGGAAGCGGACATCTTTGAGATTGATAAAAAAAGAACAAAAGTTCAAACCGAAATCCCCTATTATTTACCGGATTATTATATTGAAGATGAAAAAATAAGATTGCAATTTTATCGTAAACTGAATTTAATTGAAAATCAGATAGAATTTATGCAGATTAAAGAAGAAATGATTGATCGGTTTGGCGAGTTACCGCAGGCTGCAAAAAGTGTTTTTTGGTTTTATGAAATTGCTTTCATCGCAGAGAAAAATGCAATTAACTCAATTGTCGTGGGAAAAAATATTATCCGAATTCATCATAAGCGAAATATTGCCCGAGATAGGATTTTGGCAATATTAAAGCAAACAGAATATAAGATAGATTTCAAACAAACAAAAGGTCTTCAAATTAATATTCATATTAAACATCGAAAAGGGCGGGAAGTATCCGGTAATTTTTCTGCTTGTTTGCGTGTTTTGGGTATATTGTTTTGAAGTGAATTTGTAAACACTTTATCAGATTTGTAGCCCCACAATATCTGTTGTAGAATTTAAATAAATTACCATAAAAATTGACACAAATATCACAAACTTCATATAAAAACCGCTTGAATTCAACCATAAATAGTGTCTGTCCGTAAAGTAGGGATTCGACGCAGATGAACACTGAAAAAACCGATTTTCGCAAGATAAATTTTTTTTGTAAAAATTTTAATATCAGCGTTCATCAGCATAATCAGTGTTTATCTGTGTCGAATCACATTCGGAGAATCATTGCAAAAATGCGAGTTTACGGATGGACTCTAAATAGAAAGGAATATTATGAAAATAAGAAGGAATTTACACTTACTCATTATTTTTATGGCAATCGTTTTATTACTCGTTGGTTGCAAACAAAATGCGGATAAAAATGCAATTAATCCGGAAGAAGATATTTGGACAGGTAATTATTTCACTCAGGAGAATGTTATTACTCCGGCAGCGAATGACACAATAATCAGAGCAAAATTGGATGGTGAATGGAAAGAATTTCCCATCCGCACTCTCCCGCCCAAAGTTATGGATTGGGATATTGGAAAAAGAAAAGAAACTATTGAGGATATGAAAAAGATGATCATGTCCCGTGACAGAAATGCAAAAGGTCCTCGTCTCGCTGGTCCACATAACGGCATAGTTGCATCTTATGGATTTAAACGTGATGATTCCCGTTTCAAACTGAATAATGCCGTAAAAGGAATGGGCTTTTTGCCAAAGCGAGATAAAATCAAAGAAGTGATCTCTAATCTGGAATCCACAAATCATGAATCCATAATGAAAAAAATGGATGTTTTGGTTTCCATGTATGAAAATGCAGATTCGTTATTCGATTTGGACAAGCAGGTTTCTTTGGAATTATATTCGGTTCCCACATTTAATACCCAAACTTTTCTCAATCAGATCACAAACCCGATCTCCACAATAGTTTTCTTGGATATTCCCAGTTTCAAATTGAAAACCATTGTGCGTCTTCTTCATCCAGATGACCCGGGGCTTAATAATTATGAGAAAGATGTTGTGAAATATATAAATCTTGTTCACAGTTATTTTCATGGGCAATTTTCCAAACAATTTATCACAGTTGTTTATTACATTGTAGAAGTTTATGACGATTCCCCCGGTGAAGAAGATGCAATGGGACGCCGAATTGTACCTCAATTTATCTACTAAATTTTATTATCTTAATTTTACTTTGTGTTATTTGTGCCTTTTGTGTCCTTTGTGGTAAATTAATTTTCTCATGAAATACGATTTTATCTTATTCGATTTAGACAATACACTTTTCGATTATAATCGAGCGGAGAAAAATGCCTTTTCCAAAATGTTAGAAATTTTTTGTATTGAGGGCAATCTTGAAACCATACGGGAAAAATATCACAAAATTAATTTGCAGTTATGGCAGGACTTTGAAAAAAATCTCATTAACGCTCAAGATTTACGCATTGAGCGTTTCCGCAGATTTTGTCGGCAGGAAAACTTTGATTTTGATCCGGCAGAGATGAGCAGATCCTATCTGAAATTTCTCTCTGAAGGAACATTTCTGATTGAAAATGCAGTGAATGTTGTTTCATCTGTTGCTGATAGAAAAATAGCGTTGATCACGAATGGATTCTCAGAAGTGCAGTATCCGAGATTAATAAATTCGGCTCTTTCTCCATATTTCAATGAAATTTTCATCTCTGAAGAAATTGGATATTCCAAACCTCATCCTGCAATTTTCGAATTCGTATTTAAGCAAATGTCTCACAAAGATAAAAATACGGCAATAATAATTGGCGATAGTTTGAATTCTGACATAAAAGGTGGTAACGATTTTGGAATTGCCACCTGTTGGTTTAATATTTATAATCACGAAAATAAATCCGATATAAAACCGGATTATGAAATAAGTGAATTAATCGAACTGTTAAATATAATTAGAGTCCATGCGTAAACTATAGATTGGACGCAGATGAACACTGAAAAAGTGGATTTTCGCAAGATACAAATTTTTTGTAAAAAGTGTAATATCTGCGTCTGCCCCGTTGAATGCTTTGTATTTTAATATTCAACCTGGAAGTTGCTGATTTAAACAAAACCTCAAATGATTTAAATCGTTTAGCGAATTCTTATACTGATATTGGCTGGATTTATCAGGAATTAGGAAATTTTGACCCGGAGCAAAGTGATTCTTTGGGAATGGAATTAGTTGTGGGACTTACATCACAAATTGACGGTATTCTTGAATTGGAGAAAAAACTTTACACGAAATTTAGGATAGTTTTTCCACGTTTATAAATTTTGTAGGTTTTAAGATTATTTATACTTTCTTGGTTTAATTGTCTGAATCCACCAATCAAAATATTTACAGAACAAAATTTTCTGTTTTTATCGCATCCGATTTTGTCTTTGCTTTGTTATACAGATTTGATTTTTTAAATCCATCCACTATTTGATTATAATAAACTAAAGCTTTATCTTTTTCCCCATTGTTATAATAATATTCCGCAATTTCAAAGATGTAATTTGGCGTTTTGTAGAAATTCGAAAATTCTCTAATTATCTTTCTCAAACGAGTGTAATATTCATCCTCGTTTCCGTTTGCCAGATAGCATTTTGCTTCTCCAAGTAAGGCCGCTTGCTTGTACATCTTGTTTTTAATCTTGCTTGCTTTTTCAAAATAATCCATTGCCACGTCATAATCCACGCTATCTTTGGAAACAGCAATTTTACCGAGATAAAGCAAAGCATATTGCCCATATTTCGTGGAGCCGTATTGGATAGAAATCTCTTTAAATTTACTTTCCGCTTTAAGAAAATCCTGATCATTGTATAGATTCATTGCTTTGGAAAACTGCTGGAGTGCTTCTTTGGTCAAGCTGTGATGTTGTGATGTAAATGTAATTATAGCAAGGATAATGACGATAACCGCTACTCCACCGATTGCAAATTTCTTCCAATTTTCTTTCAGATAATCTGCCGATTGGAAAACAAAAGTTACAAACTTATCTTCCTTTATTTCGTGTTTATGTTTGGGAAATTTCTTTGACATTTTGATACCTTTCAATGCTTAATTTTTTTTCGTAAAATTTTAATCGCCACCTATCTTGTCAAACCTTACGAAAAATTTTGTTGAATTGTTCGGTTCTAAATTTTCAACCCAATTCCAAATCAGAAATTTTTTTAAACTTTTTTGATCAAACTTTTTCCGGTAAATTCTTTTGGGGTGGGGATATTCAAAACATATAGAATTGTGGGAGCAATATCTGCAAGTTTTCCGTCATTTCTAAGAATGAATTTTTCCCTATCCCGTTCGGATGTGATGAAGGGAACTTTGTTGGTTGTGTGAGCGGTAAAGGGCGATCCATCCGCTGCTAACATTTGTTCTGCATTACCATGATCTGCTGTGATCAAAAACTTGTAATCATTTTCATATAACACCCGCACAATTTTACCTACGCATTCATCTACTGTTTCTACTGCTTTTACAGCTGCCTTAAAATCACCTGTGTGACCAACCATGTCCGAATTTGCGAAGTTTAGGATGATCGTTTGAAATTTATTTTTGCGAATTTCTGCAATAACCCGATTGCAAACCAAAAACGCACTCATCTCAGGCTGAAGATCATAAGTTGCAACTTTAGGGGAGCTAATTAGAATTCGCTCTTCATTTTTAAATGGCTTTTCCACTCCACCATTAAAGAAAAAAGTAACGTGAGCATATTTCTCGGTTTCTGCGATTCTAAGCTGTGAAATATTATTATCAGCCAATATTTTTCCCAAAACATTTTTTAAGTGAATCGGCTTAAAAGCAATGTGGATAAATGGTGAAAGCGTATCTTCGTATTCCGTCATCGAAGTAAAGGATAGATTTGAATATTTTTTTGTAGGGAATTTATCGAATTGGGGAAGAATAAAACTTTTCGTAATTTCTCTGGCCCGATCTGCTCGAAAATTAAAAAAGATGATTGAATCATTATCTCGAACAGATGCAACCGGTTGGTCATTCTCTTGCAAAACAGTGGGGATAATAAATTCATCGGTAATATTTTCAGCGTAACTTTTTGTTATTGCTTTAATTGGATTATCGCACTCATTTCCTTTTCCGTAAACGATCGCATCATAGGCTTTTTGAACTCGTTTCCAGCGATTGTCTCTATCCATCGCATAATATCTGCCTGAAATTGTAGCGATTTTTCCCACTCCGATTTCCTTCATTTTGCTTAGACATTGCTCAACAAATTCTTTTCCACTGTGTGGGGATGTATCTCTCCCATCCATAAAAGCGTGCAAATAAACTTTTGTCAGATTGTTCTGTTTTGCCATTTTGAGCAGAGCCCAAAGATGAACAAGTGAGCTGTGCACTTTGCCGTCGGACACAAGCCCGAAAAGATGCAAAGAGGAATCAAATTTCTTACAATGTTCCGTTGCGTTCTTGAATTCATGATTCTCAAAAAAACTTTTATTCCGAATGCTTTTATTTATTCTGGTAATATCTTGATAAACAATTCTTCCTGCTCCGATATTCAGATGTCCAACTTCCGAATTCCCCATAATTCCTTTTGGTAATCCCACCTCATTCCCAGAGCATTTCAATTTTGTCCAAAGATTTTGGTGAAATAACTTATCTAAGTTTGGGGTGTTTGCTGCTTTTATCGCATTTCCTTCATTGTTTTCACTCAATCCAAATCCATCTAGGATCATTAACATTACTTTTTTTTTCATTTGAAATTCCTTTCTTTGATTAAAATGGCTTTGCAAATTTATCTTTTTAGACTCGTAAGGAACGACGAGTCGAAAACAATTGCTAACGGGAAGTGTTTCGAGCCCTCGTCGTAAACTCCTTACGACTTGAATACGGGTTTACGTATGCACACTAATTAGTGTCTGTCCGTAAAGTATAGATTGGACGCAGATGAGCGCTGAAAAAAATGATTTACGCAGATAAAAAATTTAAGTACAAAAAGAGTAGTATCAGCGTTTATCTGCCGAATCAGTGTTTTTCTGCGTCGAATCATTTTGCTAAAAAACTATTGATAAAATAGTAGTTTACGGACAGACACTAATTATTCAAATAATTTCAAAATAACATCACACCCATCTTTTTTATCCACATAAACACTGTCCAAAAAAACAGGATTATGACCATCAGCAAAAGCCCATAATTTTAAATATCTTGTTACAGA
>JAYEKN010000175.1:0-4519 GCA_034661015.1 Candidatus Cloacimonadota bacterium | reverse complement strand
ACACTAATTATTCAAATAATTTCAAAATAACATCACACCCATCTTTTTTATCCACATAAACACTGTCCAAAAAAACAGGATTATGACCATCAGCAAAAGCCCATAATTTTAAATATCTTGTTACAGAACCGGTGTCACGAAGACAGCCTTGGACGTCAATATATTGTAAAGAATCGCCAAAAGGGAAATCAGTTTGGGGTATTTTGAATTTCCCCTCATCATCAGTGATTATGGAACATTCATAATCCTCAATTTGAGTGGAACTATCATACTCTTTGTTTAGAAATATCTCAGTATAAACCATGATAGTATCAGAAGTGAGCCCTGCAGTATAAATTCCATTTTCCACAAATTTATCAGCATCGTTTTTTCCATCCAAAGCCCAGGCATAATGTCCCATATTTAAACTTTCATTAGAAAAGCATATTTTTACAGTATTTAAACTATGATCAAGAATATATAGATCGAAAATATTCATTTCCCTGATAAAAAGCCATAAACAAGTTGTGCTAGAAAATGGGTTGGGAAAATTTTGAATACTGGTGGCTTGCGTTGGTGGAGGCGTAGGCCCGGGAGGATCTAAATGGTCAGGTGAAGTTAAACCATTATTAAAATCCTTGTACCAATATGGAATCGGATCAAAATGAAAAACAGTTAAGATCTTTGCACCCGCAATTGGTTGGTTTAAACTATCAATGACTATTCCGGAAATAGTTGAAGTTTTACTGGGCTCGGTAGAATCACTACAAGCTCCAATAAAAATGATAGTTATTATTACGAAATATAGAATATATTTTTTCATATCACCTTCTTTCAAAACGCCTACAAAATCACCAAACTATGAAAACGGGTCAAGTTTTAACAAAACGCTATGGATTCATCGCTTTCAGCGAAAATATTGTTTATCAATTTTTTACTTTTTTTTCTTCATTTTTCTTTTTTGAAAATGTCGCACCTACAGTGCTTTTTGCGATTCATTCATCGGAACATAAGGCTGACGCCTTACGCTACAAATATTTCGCACCTCTGGTGCTATTCATTATATGTGCCGACTTTTTGCATTTTTTCACCGCCGAGAACGGAGAGAACGCAAAGTTTTTTCATCTAGTATTTCTTTGTGGTCTTTTTGCTTTTGAAATATAATTCGTGAAAATTAGTCTGCCTGGGCGTCCCAGCGCGCAGACAGGTGAAATTCGTGGACATATTCTTTCTGTCCCAGATACGACAACTACAGAATTTCCCGTAGATATTTTCCTGTGTATGATTTGGAATGTTTTGCAATTGCAGACGGAGTTCCATCCGCAACAATTTTTCCACCTTCGTCTCCACCCTCGGGACCGAGATCAATCACATAATCTGCCCATTTTATCACATCGAGATTATGCTCGATTACGACAATTGTATTTCCTTTATCCACGAGCTTATTGAGTACTGAAATTAGTTTTTTTATATCATGAAAATGTAAACCCGTAGTTGGTTCATCAAGAATATAAAGAGTGTTGCCGGTACTTAATTTGCTCAATTCTTTGGCCAATTTCACTCGCTGAGCTTCACCTCCGGAAAGTGTATTGGAAGGTTGTCCCAACTTCATATAATTCAATCCCACATCGCTTAGCGTTTTTAGTTTGCGTTTGATTGGTGGTATATTTTCGAAAAAAGCCAATGCTTCTTGAACATCCATATCAAGCACTTCGTAAATATTTTTTCCCTTATATTTTACCTGAAGTGTTTCTTTATTGAATCGCTTTCCTTTGCACACTTCACATGTTACAAAAACGTCCGCAAGAAAGTGCATCTCAATTTGCTTATATCCTCTTCCCTGACAGGCTTCACACCTGCCATCGGAAACATTAAAACTAAAACGTCCTTTTGAATACCCGCGAATTTTTGCTTCTTGAGTTTGAGTGAAAATGTCCCTGATATAGTCAAAAAGTTGTGTATAAGTAGCTGGATTTGATCTTGGAGTTCTCCCGATGGGATCTTGAGTAATATTTATTATTTTATCTAATTTGTCGTAAAATAATATTTTGTCGTATTTTCCTTCTTTATGCGATCCGCGGTAAAGTTTATTTGCAATAGCTGGATATAAGGTTTGATTTACAAGCGAACTTTTTCCCGATCCGGAAACACCGGTAATACAGGTGAATAATCCGAGCGGAATTTCAACGTTAATGCCCTTTAGATTGTTTTGTCTTACATTGGATATTTTTATATAGCTACCTGTTGAGATTCGATAATTAGTTGGTTTTCCGATGGACAGTTTTTTTGATAAATATTTTCCTGTTAAAGATTTATTATCCTTCATTATTTCATCGGGAGAACCTTGTGCAACAATTTCCCCGCCATATACACCACCGAGGGGACCAAAATCCAAAATATGATCGGATTCCATTATCATCTGAGTATCATGCTCAACAACTATAACGGTATTACCCAAATTTTTTAAATCTTTCAGCATATTGATCAATCGCAAATTGTCCCGTTGGTGTAATCCGATAGTGGGTTCGTCAAGGACATACATCACGCCCACAAGCCCGCTTCCAATCTGGCTCGCCAATCGAATCCTCTCGGTTTCACCGCCGGAAAGTGTGGGAGCTTTTCGATTCAAAGAAAGATAATGAAGTCCCACATTCATCATAAAATTCAAACGATTTTTAATTTCCTTGACCAACTCATCTGCAATGAGCAACTGATTTCCCGTTAATTTCAATTCATTTATAAATTTGATTAGTTCCCCGATGGATATATTGCAAAGATCCGTTATAGTTTTACCATTGATCTTCACGTTTCTGCTTTCTATTCGTAATTTTGTTCCATTGCAAACATAACAATTCTGATCGCTGTAATAGTGTAAATAATTTTTCCGCATATACTCGGATTTAGTTTCTTTTAGTCTTCTTTTGATTGTTGGAATCAATCCCTCAAAAGGAGTCATAAAATGGCCGGAACCGGAATCTCCGTCCCAATCAATTCTGAATTTTTTCCCTCTTGATCCGTAAAGAATGACGTTTTGGGCTTCATCCGATAAACTTTGCCAGGGAGCTGATAAAGAAAAATTCCACTCTTCGGCGAGTTGCAATAAAATTCTATAACGCCACGAGCGTTTTTTATTTCCCATTATTCCCCAATGCACAACTGCTCCACCTTCAATTGACTTTGATTTGTCGGGAATAAGCTTGTTTTCATCAATTTCGAGTCGTGTTCCAAGCCCATTGCATGCTTTACACATACCCATTGGATTATTGAATGAGAACATTTGCGGAGTCAGTTTTGGATAACTGATATTACAATTCGGACAGGAATTTTGAAGAGAAAATATCAACTGTTCACTCCTATCTTCAGAATTTTCGTTAGGGTTTTTGATGAAATCTATCATAACCACACCCTCTGCTAATTTCAGAGCAGTTTCCAGCGAATCATTCATTCGGCTGCGAATATCTTTTTTAATAACCAATCTGTCCACAATAGCTTCTATATTATGCTTACTTTTTTTATCAAGAATAATCTCCTCATTTATATCGTGAGTTATTCCATTCACACGGACACGAACAAAACCCTCTCGTCGTATTTTTTCGAAAATGTCTTTGTGTTCACCTTTTCTTTGGCGAACCAAAGGAGCGAGTATTTGAATTTTTGTTTTTTCCGGCATACTCATTATGTGATCAATAATTTGATCGCTGGTTTGCGAACTGACCGGTTTTCCGCATTTATAGCAATATTGCACACCAACTCGGGCAAAAAGCACCCGCAAGTAATCATGAATTTCCGTAACAGTTCCAACCGTGGAACGGGGATTGTGGCTGGAGGCTTTCTGTTCTATGGAAACAGCCGGGGAAAGCCCTTCCACATAATCAACATTTGGTTTCTCCATTTGTCCGAGAAATTGCCTTGCATAAGAGGACAAAGATTCCATATACCTTCTTTGCCCTTCTGCATAAAGAGTGTCGAAGGCTAATGAAGATTTCCCTGATCCACTAACTCCGGTGAACACAATTAGCTTATTTCGAGGAATAGTTACATCAATGTTTTTCAGGTTGTGCTCGTGAGCACCTTTAATTTTGATTTCGTTTTTCATATTTGCTACTGTAGGTTGATTGGTGTTTACAATATTCTTTTTTATTCAAATCTTTGGAAATTGTTGTCAAGGTTTCGGGATTGAGGGTTTTGGGTTGATTGTGGGGATAGTCCACAAAAATAACTAATTTATACAAAATTGGATAATGTTAAGCCATCCCGATGGTTTCCAAAGAAACTAAATATTTCAATTCGAATCAGAATATTTCACTTATGACGAAGAGATAGACTATGAAGCAGTATTTGTGGAATTCCCGGAAAGAAACATTCCGGAAGAAGTGGCTGTGGTGGTTGAGGGAGAATGCGCGGAATATATTTCTACAAGATTCAAGCTTCCGATAAAACAATAACCACCAAGACATTGATGTTGAAATAGAATAAGTAAATTTGATCAAAAAAGACTTGAGTCGAAGCCACTCTTTTCGGATTTGACTCGAGGATTTTT
>JAYEKN010000174.1 GCA_034661015.1 Candidatus Cloacimonadota bacterium | reverse complement strand
TTTTTTTCATAAGTAGTCCTTTTTATGTTTTTTTTACATTTTCGTGACGGATTGGTCAGTTTCGTTTCTTATCTTTTTTGATAATTTCGAGGGAATGCGAATTGATTTATTAATGTCCATCCGTAAAGTACTATTTTTCGACCTCACCCCGACCCTCTCCTATCGAGGAGAGGGAGACAAAAGTTCCCCTTCTCTTTGAAGAGAAGGGGTTAGGGGATGAGTTGTAAAAAGGATGAAGAATATATTTTACTTGATATGCTACTTTACGGACGACTCTAATTTATTTTTTCAAGATCGAATTCAAAGACATGTGGCAAAAGTTCTGAAATATTTTTCACCACATAATCGTCTTTATTTCTGGCAATAATAATCGGCAGGTCGGTGGAAAATTCAGAAATAACTTGCCGGCAAATTCCACAGGGAAAGGGGAGTTTTTCTCCATCCGCAAAAATTGCCAGAGCATCGAATTCTTTCTCACCGGCAGTAACAGCTGTAAATATCGCAGTTCTTTCTGCACAAACTCCCGCAGGATAAGATGAATTTTCAACATTTGTGCCGGTAAATATTTTTCCGGATTTAGTTAACAAAGCGGCTCCAACCGAATATTTTGAATATGGTGAATATGAGTTTTTCGAGGCAATTATTGCCTTTTTGATCAACTTTTCAATTATTTTTTTTTCCATAGGAATCCTTTTTAATGATGATATTTTTTCCCTTTTAAAATTGTCATAGCTCGATAAATCTGCTCTAATAAAATAATTCTGACCATCTGGTGAGTAAAAGTCATTTTTGAAAGGGAAATGATCTGATCGCATTTTTGCTTAACCTCAGCCGCAATTCCATAAGCACCGCCGATAATAAAACAGATCGGCTTGGTTTGATATGTCATCAATTTTTGCATATTTTTTGCAAATCCTACAGAAGAAAACTGCTTTGCTTTTTCATCGAGAGCAATAGAATAGGCATTTTCCGGTTTCAGTCGGAGAATTTTTTCACCCTCAAGTGCAACTGTTTTTTTGGGACTCATGCTCGCACTATTTTTGATTGATGGGACGACGATCATTTCTACAGGAAGAAACGGCTGAATCCTTTTCAGATATTCGGACTCGGCTAAGGAAATATATTGGTCTTTATTTTTTCCCACAACAAGAATTTTTACTTTCATCAAACTAAGAACCGCTAAATTTGCGGATGTATTTCACATATTTTCAAGCGGAGACGCTTGAGATACTTTATGCACAAATAATTCCAAGAGCGATTGAGAGTAATTTTGTTTCGGCATCATCTGCTCTTGAGGTGATCAAAATTGGTACCTTTGCACCCATAATAACGTGGGCAACTCGAAAATGAGCATAATATGTCATCGCTTTCCCAAAGATATTCCCGGCTTCGATATTTGGCATAATAAGAATATCGGCTTTGCCGGCGACTGGTGAATCCACCCCTTTGATTTGAGCTGCTGCTTCTGAAATTGCATTATCCAACGCAAAAGGTCCATCCACTATACATCCCTTTATCTGTCCTCTCTCGTTCATCTTGGCAAGAAGCGGAGCATCCATTGTCGGGGGCATTTTCGGATTCGGGACTTCGATGGCAGCGAGAAGTGCTACTTTTGGTTCGGGATTCCCAAGATGGTGAGCAACTTTTACAGAATTATTGATAAGAGCAATTTTTTCTTTTAACTCAGGATATAAAACCACTCCACCGTCTGTCATAAGTGTTAGGCGATCCGGAGATTCGAATATAAATACATCACTAAGAATGCTTCCCGTTTTTAATCCATTTTTTTTATCGAGTACACCCCGCATAAGTTGGGAGGTTGTAATTTTTCCTTTTAGAAGCAAATCGGCTCTTCCCTCGTGAATTCCCCTGACAGCTGCTTTTACTGATTCCACGGGATCGGATTCGTCAATAATATCAAATTTGTCGAGCATGGATTTTTCTTCTTCGATAATTAAATTTCGTATTTCATTTTCATTCCCAACGAGTAAGAAATCAGCAATTCTATTTTTTTTTGCTAAGCATGCTGCTTTTATTACCGACTTTGCCGCTGCACCTGGAACTGCAACTTTTTTTATAGGTAAAGATTTTACTCTATCCATCAATTCATCAAAACTTTTGATCATGTTTGCTCCTGAAATTAGTTTTTTTGTTTTATGATTTTATGGTATCAAAATTTGCGTCAAGATTTATAGATGAGAAGATTGATAAGAAATAAAAATTCAGGAAAAGGTTTGGAATATTTTATGGTAGTTTGAACAAATAGATTTATCTGAGCAGAAAAATATTATTCGATTTATCTGTTCCCTCAGGTTTAACTGTTCAAGAAATAAACTGGCTCCCAACCTACATTCAATCTTTTGTTTTTAAATTTCGCACCCAATTTACCCTAAATTTTAGCGTCAATCTCGTTCCCATCCGCCAGCTGGCGGATGAGGAACGCATTTTTTCGTGAAGCCCCAGCTTCGCAAAACACCGGCAAATTTTAGTGATTGCATTGAGAAACACGCTTTGGAAAAGCGTAATACATTTCTCAAAATTGGTTTCTTGAAAAACCAATCTCGTTCCCAAGCCCCGCCAATCTCGTTCCCAAGCCCTACCAATCTCGTTCCCATTCGCCAGCTGGCGGATGGGGAACGCATTTTTTCGCGAAGCCCCAGCTTCGCAAAACATAGACAAATTTTTGTGATTGCATTGAGAAACACGCTTTGGAAAAGCGTATTACGTTTCTCAAAATTGGTTTCTTGAAAAACACGCTTTGGAAAAGCGTATTACGTCTACAAAAAAAAGCCCACAATCACATGAAGCGGACTGTGGGCTAAATAT
>JAYEKN010000173.1:10826-13656 GCA_034661015.1 Candidatus Cloacimonadota bacterium | reverse complement strand
CCAAAATCAGCAAAAGATCAGCGTAAATTACACCTATACCTAAATTGGCGCTTATTCAGATTTTTTCCTTTCTGCGAGGGCATAAATGCCCACGCTGAATCGAATAAAGCCGGATAAATCAGGCTGAGAAAAATGGCTGCTATTTAATGAGTATTATTCATAATACTTTTTTTGATTCAGCGTGGGGGTTTACCCCCTCGCAGACATTGTCCAAAAAGACTGACGAATAAATAATGACAAAATGCCCTCAAATAACTCGGTTTTTTTAGATGCATTCTTGTAAAAAAATGGGGGGATGCGAATAATCTTCCAAATTAATTGACAAAAAATGTGGGATTTGAGAATATCAATAAAAAATAATCCAATTTTTAATTCAAACAAAGGAGTCGAATTATGAATACCAAAACAAAATTTCGGTCATCTTCAAGCACGAGATTATTTTGTGTTTTAATATTGTTTTTTCTTCTAACTTCATTTGTATATGCGGATACGAGCAAAATTTATTTGTTCAAGATTGACGGAGTGATCGGTCCACCCATGGCTGATTATCTAATTCGAAATATTGAAATCGCTGAAGAGAATAACGCAGCCGCAATTTTGCTTGAAATAAATACACCCGGCGGACTTTCTGTTTCTATGCGAAGTATCGTTAGCGAAATTATGCGAACTCCAATTCCGGTTATCGGGTATGTAACTCCTGAAGGAGCACACGCAGCTTCTGCCGGTGCCATAATAATGTTAGCCTGTGATATTGCTGCCATGACCCCAACTTCCAGCATCGGAGCAGCTCATCCCGTGAATATGGGTGGGAAAATTGATTCTACAATGGAAAAAAAAGTTATCAACGACATGGTTTCTTATGTCCGATCACTTGCCGAGAAAAAGGATAGAAATGCCGATATAGCTGCTGAAATGGTTATCGAAAGCATTTCCCTTACGGCAAAAGAAGCGAAAAAAGAAAATATTATTGAATATGTAGCAAAATCGCGGGATGATCTTTTTGAACAAATCAATGGGTTGGAAATTTCTAAAGGTGATGAAATATTCATATTGCAGACAAAAGATGCAATTATTGTAAAACGAGAGATGAATTTTATAGAGCGTTTTCTTTTTCATATCAGCAATCCAAATATCGCCTATATTCTGCTGATGCTGGGTATTTATGGAATTATTGCGGAATTCTCAAACCCGGGAATCGGTTTTGCGGGAGTATTTGGAACAATCTCTCTGCTCATCGCATTTTTTGCACTTTCCAATCTTCCCATAAATATCGTCGGCATCCTGCTGATCATTGCAGGAATTATTCTGATAATCCTCGAAATAAAAGTCCAGTCCTCAGGCATACTGGGAATAGGAGGAGTTGTGGCAACAATATTAGGCTCAATGATGTTAATTAACTCGAACGCACCTTTTCTTCAAATATCTATATCTTTGATAATCGGAGTAGGGATATTTTCTCTCCTTTTTTTCATCTTATTATTTACGCTGGTTCTAAAAGTTTACAAAAAGCATGTTACTACCGGCAGAGAAGGTGAAATCGGTGAGATCGGTTATGCGCTGACAGAACTAAATCCACAAGGTAATGTTTTTGTGCGTGGTGAAATATGGTCGGCAGAATCTTTAGACGGAAACATAGAAAAAAACGCCAAGATAAAAGTAATAAAATTTGTACGAATGAAACTTTTTGTGGAGAAAGAATGACCTGAAAGAATTCAAAATTCTTGACGGAAAATACACATGAAAGAATTTCAATGAAAATAATATTTCGGAGGAAATAAATGAAAACAAAATTTGTTTTGTTTGCAACATTACTGCTTGGTTTGATGATCCTAATCGGTTGTCAAAGTCAGTATATGACCACTGCCAAACTGGCAATTAGAGACGAAAAGAAGCCAGATAAGGCGATTGAAAATTTAAACATGGAAATTAAAACAAATCCTCAAAATGCTGATGCTTATCTTTTACTTTCAAAAGTTTACGGGCAATTCAAAGGTGATTATGAAAAATCTTTTGAATATGCAGAAAAAGCCGTTGAAATTGACCCAAGTAAACAAAAAGAAGTTGAAGGAATCTATCGAACTTGCTGGTCCCAAATGCATAACGCAGGAGTAAAAGAGTTCCAAAAGGAAGAATATAGTAAAGCACTCGAATCAATCCAAGACGCAAATATGATTTTTCCTGATAGTGTCCAGACTATTAAAATGCTCGCAAATATATATTTAAAGATGGATTCAACAGAGAGTGCATGTGAATATTTCAAAATTATTATTGAAAAAGAACCTCAGGAAATATCTGCTCGAAAATCTCTCGCCCAAATTAATTTCAATCAAGATAATTATGAAGAGTCTATTCTTTATTTTAAGCAATTAGCAGAATTACAGCCTGAAAATCTTGACTGGACTTACAATATTGCTGCTTGTTATTCAAATGCAGATAATAATGAAAAGGCAATGGAGTATTACAAGATCACCCTTGAGAAAGATCCGGAAAATTTGGAATTACTTCAAAAAATTGCCAATTCCGAATTTAATAGCCAAAATTATGAGACCGCTGCAAAATATTATAAAAAGGCTATAATATTGGACCCTGAAAATATTAAAATAGTAGAATTTTGCACTCGTTCTTTAAATTCCTTAAAAGATTATGAAGGTGTTTTGGAATATGCCACAAAGTGGAAAGAATTAGATCCGAATAACAAAAACGCAGAACTTTTTATCCGGTTGGCAAAACAGAAATTGGGGAATTAAAACTTCTAGTTTTTCTGTTAATAAAATTTTTTGATCCAATAATTTGTGATTATCCGTAAAGCCTGAAACCTTGCGGATGGTTG
>JAYEKN010000173.1:9175-10726 GCA_034661015.1 Candidatus Cloacimonadota bacterium | reverse complement strand
CAGAACTTTTTATCCGGTTGGCAAAACAGAAATTGGGGAATTAAAACTTCTAGTTTTTCTGTTAATAAAATTTTTTGATCCAATAATTTGTGATTATCCGTAAAGCCTGAAACCTTGCGGATGGTTGATAGATGATTTTTATCCACACCTCCGCAATGGTTGAGATATGTAAACGACCACCATTGCGGAGGTTGCGGATAACAAATCCCGTTGGAAGACAACCATCCGCAAGGTGCTTACAAGATTTTCCTTTACGGACAGATTCTAATTAAATTGGAAACAAAAAATAAATTAGGAAAGGAGAACCTATGAAAAAACTTGCTTGGATTTCCGGTATCATTGCAGCAATTCTCATGTTGTTCGGTTTTATTGATTTTCTTATGGGTCACATGCATCCATTTTTACACGTAACCCAACCTCAAAATTATTTTATTGTTGCTATTTCATTCCTCCTATTTACAATAGTCTTTTTAATCTACCCTGAAAAGAAGGATTAAAGCCACTTTAAATGTTAATCAAAGGAATTCTATTTGACTTGGATGGTGTAATTGTTGACACACTTCATTACCACTTTCTTGCATGGAAAGAGATGTTTGGAAGAATGGGCGGTAAGGTTCAAGAACTTACCGTCCTTCTTCATGAAGGGAGAAGTTCAAAAGAACTTATGCCGATCTTGTTGGAAGAAGCCGGTCTTGAATTTCCTAAAGAAAAATGGGATAACTTTATTGAGACAAAACGGGAATATTACCGCTCCATTGTAAATGTTACTTTCTATCCTCAGGTAATTGAGACAATTACAAAACTAAAAAAATCAGGTTATAAATTGGCTCTCATTACCGCTTGTGCGAAAAAAAATATGCATAAAGCACTTTCGGATGAACATCAATCTTTATTCGATGTGATCGTAACCGGAGATGACATGCCCCGCGGAAAACCTAATCCCGATCCCTATGAAATCGGAAGAGATAAATTGAAATTAAAAAATGGTGAATGTCTCGTTGTAGAAAATGCTCCTCTTGGGATTCTTTCGGCAAAAGCAGCCGGAATTACTTGCGCTGCAGTTTCCACAACCCTCCCCAAAAAGTATTTGCAAAAAGCCGATATTTTTCTAAATCATATTGAAGATATTTTTAAATATTTAGTGTCTGTCCGTAAAGTAAGGATTCGACGCAGATGAACACTGATTCAGCAGATAAACGCTGATATTATACTTTTTACAAAAAAATTTTATCTTGCGAAAATCGGTTTTTTCAGTGTTCATCTGCGTCGAATCACCTGCGGAGAATTATTGCAAAAATGCGAGTTTACGGACAGAATCTATTTAGATTAGAAAACTTGAATTAAAATTTGAGCAGACCGGAGTTCAGGATATTTTTTTTCAAGCTTGATTTCAGGATGCGAATGAGGATTAATCTCTCTAAATTTATGATAAAACAGATTAAAAGCAACAGGCGAGATGAAACGGACTTTAGTTTTTACAATGTTATTTTATTCGTTCGAAATTTTTTATCAACACGAAGTTTTTTATTCGCACGAAGTTTTTTAATCGCA
>JAYEKN010000173.1:0-9075 GCA_034661015.1 Candidatus Cloacimonadota bacterium | reverse complement strand
TATGATAAAACAGATTAAAAGCAACAGGCGAGATGAAACGGACTTTAGTTTTTACAATGTTATTTTATTCGTTCGAAATTTTTTATCAACACGAAGTTTTTTATTCGCACGAAGTTTTTTAATCGCACGAAGTTTTTTAATCGCAATCGCAATCAGAGATGATCAGGTTACTTATGCCACTTAATATAGTATTGTATCAGCCGGAAATTCCCGCAAATACTGGAAATATCGGCAGATTGTGTGTAGGTGCGAATGCACGCCTGCATTTGGTAAAACCGATGAAGTTTTTTTTAACAGATAAATATATTAAACGAGCTGGTTTGGATTATTGGGAAAAATTGGATTTGCAATTACACAATTCTTGGGAAACGTTTTTAGAATTTTCAGAGGGTGGGAGAAAAATATATTTTACCACTAAAACGGATAAAAAATATACCTCATTTCAATTTCAGAAAGATGATTTTTTGATCTTCGGTCCGGAATCGCGAGGAATTCCTGAGAATATTCTCAAAGCAAACTGGGATAACGCACTCACTATTCCGATGAGCAGTAAAATTCGTTCAATTAATTTGAGTAATAGTGTGGCTGTAGTTGTTTATGAAGCGATTCGCCAATTGGGTGGTTTGTAGAAAAACAATAGCGTATTTCTTGACGATAAAACACCTTACGAAAAAAGAAGTTACTTCATCTTACGGGGTGTAGCGCAGCCCGGTTAGCGCGCCTGCTTTGGGAGCAGGAGGTCCCGAGTTCAAATCTCGGCACCCCGACCATCTTTTCTTAACAACTAACAAATACTAATTCCCGTTAAAGTATAAAATCAATACAGAATGAGTAATTTTGATTGGAATCACGGATTTCACAGATAACCACGAAGCAAAGAACATATTTGTAAAATTATTGTAATTAGAGTCTGTCCATAAAGTATAGATTGGACGCAGATGAACGCTGAAAAAAATGATTTACGCAGATAAAAAATTAAGTATCAAAAGAGTAGTATCAGCGTTTATCTGCATAATCAGTGTTTATCTGCGTCGAATCACATTCGGAGAATCATTGCAAAAATGCGAGTTTACGGATGGACACTAATTCGTGCTTGGATTTGTTTTCCAGATTAGTTGACAAATAAACAGCACAATTATTTTGAAAGCATTATGGATTTTGAAGAAAAAATTTACCAATTTAAAAAACAAAAAAGCAAATTTGTTATTGCAACAATCGTTGATACAAAGGGATCGGTTCCAGCCAAAATTGCATCGAAGATTATTATCTTGAGTAATGGCGAAACATTCGGGACAGTTGGCGGTGGTGAACTGGAGAATGCGGTAATTCAAAAAGGTTTGGAACTTCTAAAAAACAACAGAAACCAAACTTATTCTTTTGACCTTTCGCAAAGTGAATCCGATTCCTCTGAAAATGTAGGAATGCTATGTGGGGGAAATGTCTGGGTCTTTTTCGAAAGTATAACACCAAAAACCGAGCTGTATATTTTCGGGGGTGGTCATATTTCTCAATCCTTGCAAAAAATTATTGATCGGCAAAAATTCCAAATAATAATCGTGGATAATCGAAAAGACTTTGCGAATCCTAAAATTCACCCAAATGCAGATGAAGTCCATTGTGAAGATTACGACAAATTTTCCAACGAATTTACACCTGCTGAAAATTCTTTTATTGTAATTGTAACACACGGGCATAAGCACGATTATGAAATATTGAGAAATATTTATAAACGAAAATTAAAGTTAAAATATGTCGGAATGATTGGCTCAAAAATAAAGGTAAAAGAAAATGTGAAAGCGTTATTCGATGAAATTGGTAAGATCGCTTTACCAAATCTTTTTTCACCGATTGGCTTGAAAGTCGGCGGAAATTCAACTTACGAAATTGCAATAAGCATCGTCTCCGAAATGCAAGCTGTTTTGTATGACAAGGAAATTTCTCATCTAAGAATGGATTATGAAAAATTATAAAAGAGACAAAAGAATTGATGCTGCCTCAAAAATACGGGGTGCAGAAAAATATCTGAATGATCTGAAAATTGAGAATAAAATTTTTGCACAAGATTTATTATTTACAATCACAATCCGCTCAACTCAATCTTGTGCAAAAGTTGATAAAATTTCTTATGATAAATTTTTCGATTGGAGCGATATCGTTATCCTTTCTGCAAAGGATGTGAAGAATAATTATGTGGCAATTATCGAAAATGATATGCCCTATCTTGCAGGTGAGGAAGTGAATTACATTGGTGAACCGATTTTACTTCTTGCAAGTAAATCAAAAGAAAAACTGAAAAAGGCAAGAGAGAAAATTCTGATTAAATATTCACCCAGAAAACCTATTCTAACCATCGGTCAAGCTAAGAAATCTGCCTTGAATAATAAAAAAGATCTTTTCGAGCATTTGCATATTTCTAAAGGTGATTTTGAAAAGGCAAAAGAAAAGGCCAATTTAATCTTTGAAAAAAAGTTCAAAACCGGATATCAGGAACACGTTTATCTTGAACCGCAATCTGTAATGGCAGTTCCTTCCGGAGATACGATTCATATTCTTGGTTCGATGCAATGTCCCTATTATGTGCAGGGAGCAATGGATTCGCTTTTCAAAGATACCGATGTAAAAATTGACGTAACACAGGTTTCCACCGGGGGAGCGTTTGGCGGGAAAGAGGATTTTCCTTCGCTTATTTGCGGTCATGTTGCCTTGCTTGCCCAAAAAACAGGAAAGCCTGTTCTGCTTACCTATAACAGAGAAGAGGATATTAAATTCAGCACAAAACGGCATCCATCAGAAACAAAAATTCAAGCGGCAGTTACCAAAGACGGAAAAATTATGGGAATAAATGCGGAAATAACATTGGACGGTGGTGCCTATTGCACTCTTAGTCCGGTTGTTCTTGCCCGAGCTGTTCTTACCCTTGGCTGTTATTATATTCCGAATATCGAAATCAATGGATTTGCAGTTCGCACAAACAAAGTTCCTTGCAGTGCGTTTCGCGGCTTTGGTGGACCTCAAGCACTTTTTGCTATGGAAATGCTCATCGAAGAAATTGCTAAAAGGTTAAAAATTACACCACTGCAAATAAGGCAAAAAAATATGCTGAAACTCGGTGATACACTTGCTACGGGACAGCCGATAAATTATAGTTTTGGTCTGCCAAAATGTTTGGATTACGTCCTCTCAAAATCGAATTTTTCAGAAAAATACGCAGAATTCCAAAAATTCAATCAGGAAAAATCGGATAAAGAAAAAATAGCCAAAGGGATTGGCTTGTCATTTGGGATGCATGGTTGCGGATTTACAGGCAGCGGTGAAAATGAAATGGTCTCAATCGCTGAAATGGAACTCATCGAAGACGGAAAAGTTGTTATTCGAACTGCAAATACGGAAATGGGGCAGGGACTGGATACTGCTTTCAAACGGATTGTGGCAGATAAATTGCAAATTCCATTTTCAGATATTATTATAGAAGAAAAAAATACGGCAAAAGTTCCGAATAGTGGTCCCACTGTTGCTTCCCGAAGCACAATGATCGTCGGGAAATTGCTAGTAGATAATTGTGAAAAAATACAGAACAGCATTTCAGCAGATCAGCAGGTCAGCAGGTCAGCAGGTCAGCGAGTCAGTGAGTCAGCAGGTCAGCAGGTCAGCGGGTCAGCAGGTCAGCGGGGATTAAAAAATAAACAAATATCATTTTCAGAAATGGCTAAGAAATATCATAAAAAACATGGAAACTTAAAGGTGCAAACTCAATATCATCATCCTGATTTTATCAAATTTGATGAAGAAAATTATAAAGGTTACGGCTATCCGGTTTATTCATGGTCAGCAAATGTGGCAGAGGTGGAGGTAGATTTGACAACATTTGCCGTGCAAGTAAAAAAATTTTATACGAGCAATGACATCGGCAAGGCAATTAATCATCAGCAATCCGAAGGGCAGATCGAAGGTGGAGCGGTTCAAGGAATCGGACTGGCACTTTATGAAAATATGATTGCTCCAAACGGAGAAATTTTGAATCATGGATTTTCCGACTACATAATTCCCACTACAATGGATATTCCCCAAATGGATGTAAATATTGTGGAAGATAGTTATTTCAACGGACCATTCGGAGCGAAAGCACTCGGAGAACTTACCATTGTAGGACCGCCTCAGGCAGTGGCATCTGCTATTTGTCTGGCAATCGGAATAACAGTAAACGAACTTCCTATTACACCCGAAAAAATATACAAAATGATGGAAAAAAATGAAAATACAATTTAATCTAAACGGACACGAAACAGAGATTGATGTTCATCCCCTAAAACGAGCATTGGATATTTTGCGTGATGATTTTCATCTTTACGGCTCAAAAGAAGGCTGTGGAGAGGGAGAATGTGGAGCATGCACGGTTCTGATGAATGGTAAAACCGTTACTTCTTGCCTTATTCCGGCTGCTCAATTGCATGGCAAATCTGTTTTCACAATCGAAGGAATTCAAGATTTTGCATTCTTTAACGATATCCAAAAAGCCTACGAAGATGCCGGAGCAGTCCAATGTGGTTTTTGTACTACGGGATTTGTGATGAGCACAGTTGGATTTCTGGGAAATGTAGAAGATTTCGATAAAATATCAGATAACGAAATAAAAATGGCACTTTCCGGTAATCTATGCCGCTGCACAGGGTACAAAAAAATTATTGATGCAGTTCGAAATTTAGTTAAAAACAAGATACAAATTCCCGAAAAATTGATAAAAAACGATTTAAAAAAAAATACTCAAATTTCTCCTCAATCTCATTTCATTCAACCTGAGAATTTGGGACAAATATCAAATTTGATTAGCGTAAATAAAAATGAGAAAATCAAATTTCTTGCCGGTGGAACAGATATGATGGTCGGTGAGGGCAGATTTTCTCAAGACGATCTGATTATAAGTTTGGATAATGTTACGGAATTAGGACGTATCACGAAGAATGAAAGATATTTATCAATTGGTTCGGCTGTTTCATTTTCAGATATTTTAGCAAATAAATTTGTTCAGGACAATTTTCCTATTTTAGTAGATGCAATTCAAACAATCGGTTCTCCGCAAATTCGTCATAGAGCCACGATTGGGGGAAATCTGGCAAACGCTTCTCCGGCTGGGGACAGTATTCCGCCCCTTATGGTGCTCGAAGCAAAAATTTTGCTCAACAATGCGGCGGATGATGAAATCAGGAAAGTGAATATGAACGATTTTTTTATCGCTCCCGGCAAAAGTATTTTGAAAAACGGAGAATTTATTCAATCAATAGAAATCCCGTTTCCACAGTCTGATAATCAGATTCATTATTTCCGCAAAGTGGGACAAAGGAAATCCTTAACGATCAGCAAAACCTCTCTCGCTCTAATCTGCAAGCTTGAAAATGATCGCATTGAGAATATTAAAATTGCCTGTGGAAGCGTCGCTCCCACGGTTTTGCGATTGAAAAGAACCGAAAAATTTCTTATCGGTAAAAAAGTTGATAACGAGATAATAGAGGAAGCGAAAGAAATATTACAATCGGAAATTTCCCCGATTGCGGATATTCGTTCTACTGCGGAATATCGCAGAGAAATTACTGCGAATTTGCTGGAAGATTTTTTTATAAAATTAGTTTAATCTATATCCACAACCAATTTAATTCCTAAAAAAAGTGGGTGAATTAAAAAATTCCACCCACTTTTTGTAAGAATACTACTGCCAATTATATTTCTTAAACTTCTCCTTTTTCTTTTGTGATTACCTCGATATCAATTGCTTTGGGGTCGTCAAAAAAATTTATGTTTTTAATTCCTTCCAGTCCTTTAAGACTATCTAGTTTATCCAAATTTTTCAAATGCTTAAATCCCTGCAACATTTCGTTGAAATCAAGTATTTTACTTTCATCGCCATCAATATTCATTCTTAATTCTCCATCGTCAATCAGAATTTTGATATTACTTATCTCACCTTCAGCATCCGGCAGTTCGTCAATTTTCACTGTCTTAGTGATCAAATTGCCATTGCGATAAACAGTAATTGTTATTTCATCACCTATTTCTTTATCATTGATTATTCCTTGAATAGTAGAAACATCTTCGACGTCTTCATCGTTAATTGTAACAATTATATCTTTTTCTTTTAATTCGGCTTTTTCTGCCTGAGAATCTTTAATTATGCTGATAATGGCAACTCCGTTTTTGATATTAATTTCATTCAATTTTTCAGAAGAGAGTTTTTTTGCCATTATTCCAATGCCTTTATCCTTGCCTTCTTTATATTTATAGAAGAAAACGGATTCTGGTTTTTGGAGCAAGTTGTTTTCAAAGAATTCAAATCCGACCTCTTTTTCTCCGAGCACCACCTCGAAATTTTGCGAATTGCCAGCGTGGAATATTTCAAGATTCACTTTATCTTCAGGTTGGAAATTCAAGAGCATTTTTGTGAGTTGATCGGTTGTGTAGATTTTTTCACCATTAAGTTTTAACAGAATATCATTTGCCTTGAGACCGGCTTTTGCTGCTGCTTCTTTCTCAATTATTTGAGTAATTTCAATTCCAAAATTAGCAGTTAATCCAAGTTTTTCATAATCGTCTTTATCAAGATTATCCAGATAAACACCGAGATAGGCTTTTGTTTTACGCTTAAATGGATCCGGAGCATCACCCAGTTTCAATTTGATTTTTTTTGTTTTCCCATCTCGCAAGATTTTGAATTTAACCTTTGTTCCCGGGTCAAAACCTTTTAACATTTTCGTGATTTGGTCTTTGGTGTAAATTTTTTCACCGGCAAATTCGAGAATCACGTCATCTGCTTTCATCCCGGCATCTTCCGCAGGACTCTCTTCTGTAACAACATTCACCATAATTCCATAATTGTTTTTCATTTTCAGATTATCATATTCCGATTCATTCATATCAGAAAGATAAACGCCGATATAGGCTTTGGGTGCAGCATTTAGCGAAGCAAAGATCGTCAAAAGTGCAATCGTTATTATTGCAATCATCCTTTTTTTGGAGTTCATAGACTCCTCCTTTTTTTAGTAACTTGTTTGGGTTTTATAATTTGAATCTGATTGTCCAAATTCTGAAACAACCAGAATTGCATCGTTATTATCCGCAGAATATTTACGGATGAGATAGGCATTGTCTTCTTTGTAGCGTCCTGGTTCGATATTGCGACCAATTACAGGATTTTCCAAAGATGTGTAGCGGATATTTTGATATTTTGCGTATGATTCATCAATTTCATTTCCCGGCTTGGCAGTTTGGAGATTGAATGCAATTGAGTTAATATTTGTGGGGATTTGGGGGTTGATAATGAAAATTAGAAGCACGAGAAAAATAGCAGTTGCGAATCCTATTGCGAATCTGAATTTTAATCTGTATGATTCGGCAGCAGTGAAATATTTGCTGTGTATTTGATTTTTTAATGTATTTTGAAAAGAAGCGTTTTCGATGTTTGGAATCTGTAAATTTTCCATTTCTTTAATAAAATTATTCATAATTTATTTCTCCCTCTAATAATTTTCTAAGTTTTTGTAAAGTCCTGTGCATTTGCACTTTGATTGTATTTTCTTTCTTCCCAAGAATGTAGGCGATTTCTTTGTGCTTGAATTTTTCGAAGAATCGCAATGATATGAGATTTTGTTCATAAAAAGGAAGTTGTTGAATTTTTTCTTGGATAATGTCAAAATTTATTGGATATTTGAATGAGATTGGATTTCTGTTTTCCATTTGACTGCGAATTTTTTTCTCGCGATTTTCTTTGCGGAAATAGTCATTCGTTTCGTTTATAGCTATGCGAAAAAGCCAGGCAGAGAAGGAGTTTATCCTGATTTTCTTCAACTTGAACAAAGTTATTTTTTTCATCGCCTTAAAAAAAACATTTGAAACGATTTCATTTTTTATATTTTCATCTTTCACTCTATGAAAAACAAAATTATTAATTCTCGGAAAATACTTCTGATAAAGATAATCGAAAGAGCGTGGATCACTCTTTGCTTTACGAATAGCAGATTTTTCTATTTGGAATTCTGTTTTTGTCATGATTTTATTAATAATACGGAAAATATTTAAAATAGTTACAAATTATTTTATTTACCGCATTTTTTTTTGGTTTCCCCAATAATTAAGGAATTATATTTGTTTGCAATTTTTCCGTGAAAGAAATTCTGTTTTTTTTCATTTAATGAAATGGGGGGACGAATATTTTGATTGATTTATTGACAGGGAATCAATATGTTGAAAAATTTCACAAAATTGTCAGATTTGTCAGAATTTGGAAATATGTACAGAATAATACAATTTAAAGCAATTCCGTTATTGTATGACAAACAATTTATTTAATAGTTTAATAAAGAATAGGTGGAAATATGGAAGAAAAAATAAAGATTGGCATAATCATTTGTGACAGATACCGCAGATGTGCAGGTGGAAAATGTTTCAGGGCATTGCATAAAAGAGAAGGTGCGTTTAGCAGATACAAGAATAGGGAAGTTGAAGTTGTTGGTTATACTTCTTGCGATGGTTGCCCTGGCGGTAATATTGAATATGCCGTGGGAGAAATGAAGGGAAACGGAGCAGAAGTGATCCATCTTGCCACTGGGCTAATTGTAGGGTATCCTCCTTGCCCTTATATCATTTATTTTCAAGATTTTATCAAAGCAAGATATGGTCTCGAAGTCGTTTACGGCACTCATCCCATACCACAAAAATATTTCAATATGCATGCTCAATTAGGAACATGGGATGGTCCCCAATGGCAAAAAATCCTTCAACCGACGTTAGCGGATGAGAAAACCCGTTTATTATATAACTGATAAAATAGTAGTTTACGGGTGCAGGAAAATCTTGAGTTAAGTTCCGTTTTTTTGAAATTGACTTAAGTTTTCCAATGTATAATTCTTTCAATTCGTCACGGAATGGTCCGTGACGTCTCGAAAAGGCTACTTTACGGATGCACTCTAATTAAAATATGAAAGGAAAAAACATCATGGAAAATGAACAAATTACTATAGAAGAATGGAAAGCATTATTTGAGGTTGCCATCCGCTTTAGAGACCAAAAGAGTTGGGAGTGGATGCGAGA
>JAYEKN010000172.1 GCA_034661015.1 Candidatus Cloacimonadota bacterium | reverse complement strand
GAAGCCGGAATGAACGATTATATTTCAAAACCAATTGATGCGGAAGCAGTACGAAAAGTTTTGGCGAAATGTTAATAAAAAATAAGGATTTTGGATGAATAATTTTTTTAAGGAAAAATCTAATATAATCCGGAAGTGTAAACGAAACTTAAGTGATTTTAAATCTCTCGCATTTCATATAACAAACTGTTATCCGGAATTTCATCCATGTTTTTAGCAATTTAGAAAATTAATATAATATGAAAAACAAGAGCAAAATTATGAAAATAAAAAAAATCAAGATTCCTCAATTTAAGGGGGGATCAAACATTTTATCCAAACTAAATAAGCCATTATTTTTTTCAACCTTTAAAACATTCCTCCTTTTAAATTTGTTTTTCATCCTGATACCGGTATTTTGTTTGGGACAAGGGCAAACTATAGCTTCATCCGAACGAAGCCCTAATTATTTTTCTCCTGCTGAAAAGTTAGATAGCCTTGAGAGTATGGTTGAATCATACAAATCAGCCCAAATTGTAGATACAAATAGGGTTAAAGCACTAAACGAACTTGCTTATCTTTATAGAAATACCAACCCCGAAAAAATGAGAAATTGCTTGGATAATGCTCTTTCCTTTTCCGAACAGTTGAATTATATTCTTGGAATTGCAGAAGGGAATCGGATGCTTGGACTTTGGTTCAAGGTTAGGGGTAATTATGACAAAGCTCTGGAATTTTATCTAAAAGGACTAAAAATATTTACTGAATTAGACGATAAATACGGAATGGCAGAAACTATTAATAATATCGGAAACATTTACAAAAGGAACAAAGATTATAAAAAAGCAATGGAGTTTTTTGTCCGTTCAAGGGATATCAAGTTAGAGATAAACAACCTGCGTGGACTGGGAATATCTTATACAAATATTGGTATTGTTGCAGACTTGACCAAAGATTATGGATTCGCTTTGGAAAATTATAAAAAGGCTCTTGATATTTTTGAAAAGTTGAAAAATGATTATCGAATAGCACGCCTATCGTATTATATGGGTCAAACCTATCATAAAATAGGAAAATATGATGAAGCTATCGAATATTATGCCGTTGCTCTTCGGATGCGAAAAGAGATAGAAGATTATAATGGAATTGTCAATTCATTGCAAAGTCTGGCAAAGTTAAATATCAGGTTTAAAAAATATAAAAAGGCAGAACAAAACCTCAGGGAAGGCTTGGAAATCGCAAAAAGAATCCAGGCCAAACATCTCATAGTAGATAATTATTTCTATAATTCGGAGCTGGAATCTTGTAGGGGTAATTTTCGGGAAGCCTTACAATGGTTCAAAAAATATACATCCCTAAAAGACAGTATTTTTGGTCTGAATAAGAGCAGACAAATTTCAGAAATTCAAGCAAAGTATGAAATTCAGAAAAAGGATCAGGAAATTGCCCTTAAAAAACAAGAGATTGCAAAGGAAAACCTCCTCCGGAATTTATTCATTATCGGTGCTTTGTTCTTGTTAATTGTAATTTTGGTGCTTATAAAAAATATTCGAGGTAAATTAGCAACCAATCGGAAACTGAGTGAACAAAAAAACGAAATTACCAAGTTTAAAACTATTTCAGACAATGCTAATTACGGAAATGTAATTTCTGATTTAGAGGGGAAAATACTTTATGTAAATAATAATTTTGCCGTGATTCATGGTTATACTGTCGAAGAAATTATCGGAAAAGACATGTACCAATTTTCCGATCCGAGTGAGGCTAATAAAATACAAAAAAATCGGTTAAAGATTAAAACCGAGGGAGAAATTCAAAGTCAAGAAATTATTCATTTACGAAAAGACGGGACGAAATTCCCCATACTTATGAATGCTAAGATAATAAAAGATGAAAATGGAAAACAGCAGTTCATTGCAACAAATACATTGGTTATCACAGAGCTGAAAAAAGTCCAAGAAGAATTGGAATTTATGAACGAAAACCTGATGGAACAGACAGCTATTGCAAATTCCATGGCAGCTGAAGCTGAAATGGCAAATATGGCAAAATCTGAATTTCTGGCAAATATGAGCCATGAAATTCGTACTCCTATGAATGGAGTTATCGGTATGACCGACCTGCTTCTTCACTCCAACCTCGATAAAGAACAACGTCAGTTTGCAGAAACAGTCAAGGTCAGTGGAAAAGCCCTTTTGTCGCTTCTTAACGATATTCTCGATTTCTCCAAAATTGAAGCCGGAAAATTGGATCTTGAAGAAATAGATTTTGATCTGAGAAAACTGATGGATAATTTTGCCAAGACAATGGCTTTTCGCACAGAGGAAAAAGGGCTCGAATTTATTTGCAGCGTTGTCCCGGGAATTCCAAAATTTTTCAAAGGCGATCCGGGAAAATTGAAACAAATGTTAACAAATCTTGTTGGAAATGCCATTAAGTTTACGGAAAAGGGTGAAATTTCAGTTTTATGTTCTTTGGAAAATAAAATGAAAGATTCATCTGTACTTCGTTTTTCTGTTCGCGACACCGGAATCGGTGTTTCAAAAGAAAACCAGAGTAAACTCTTTGATAAATTTACTCAGGCAGATGGTTCCACTACCCGAAAATTTGGTGGGACAGGTCTGGGGCTTGCTATTTCAAAGCAACTCGCAGAAATGATGGGTGGTAAAATTGGGATTGAAAGCGAAGAGGGAAAAGGCTCTACATTCTGGTTTACAATCACCCTTAAAAATTCAGACCACCCAGCCGAAGAGCCAAAATCCGTAAAACCCGTGGACATTAGCAAAGCAAAAATCCTCATTATTGATGATAATAAAACCAATCGAAAAATAGTCGGAGCAATGCTTTCTTATTGGAAGATCAAACATTCC
>JAYEKN010000171.1 GCA_034661015.1 Candidatus Cloacimonadota bacterium | reverse complement strand
ACAATTGATTGTCCCCATTGATTTCTTTCTTGGTTTTCAACAATGATTTTCCCTATTTCAAAATTCTGACCAATATGATATTTATTCAGGGATTTGAATGCTTGATATCTTGCTGAATTAATCGTGTAGATTATTTCCTTGAAGAAATTGCTATATGCTGATATTTTATTCATATTCAAATTTACTCAAATTCTCTCACAACTGTGATAGAATTGAGATGGTGTTTTTATTCAAATAAATGCTAACTTGGGTGTATCACCTATTGTTGTTATCTCTCCTGTTTGGTGGGATAACAACAATTGCGTATATTTTTCTTTTACCATTTTTGCTTTCTTTACTCAAAAAAATCATCAATTACAGTTTTATGTATAACATAAGATTAGGCGTACTAATTAAATTATTAAAACATTCACAAATTGCAAGTTTTAATAATTCGGAGGCGTTAATAGTTGATTTATATCTTCATTTTTCGATATATATTTCAATTTGTTGGATACCCTTCTCAAACATCTTCTGTTGTAGCTGGACATTTCTTCCATTGGCTATAACGGTAAGTATAAGAAAAGTAGCCGACTTCGAAGCACAAATCTTTCAACTTACAAGAAAGTTCAAACTGGCTAAAATCCTTGATATTACTGCTGTCTCGCTTATTTTTTATATACATTGTTGTACACCGTTTTTTTTCTTCTTCTTTACGTTTCAATTAGTTCAAAAATCAATTTTGTCAAGGCTTTCACATCACTATTTATTGTTCCTTGCATATATTGGTCGTAAATCTTTTTATCGTCAGGTGGATTCAGGTTTAATACTAAGTCCTTTTCCAATGCTAATAATCTTAAAAATTCTCGTTGCATTCGCCCGTTTCCATCTCTGAAAGGATGTAGGTAATTTACATTATCCAATATTTCAGCTAATTTCTCGGCTATTCGATGTTTATCGTTTTTTGATGTGTTTTTATAATCTGAAATTAAAGTGTCAATGAAGCCAAAAGCATTGTCAAAATGTGTCGTTGGGAAAAATTGTTTGCCTGCTTTATTTATTTCAACCTTTCGCTTTTTTCCTGCCCAAGAATAAACATCTTGAAACAAGTGTTTGTGAATAGTCAAAAGACTTTCTACTCCCTTTATCTTGATGGGGTTTTCGTAAAGTTCTTGTATGCGTTTTGCAACAGCTGCACTTTCAAAAAAGAGTAAAACATCTTGGTCTATTATGTCCGCTAAGTTTCTGAGTATTCCTGTTTTGGGGTCAGTATAGGTGTAATCGGGGTCAACGTATTTATAAGAATCAGACATACGATTTTTCCTTTGCAAATTTTATCAATTCAGACAATGTTATTTTTCCAATTACATAATCTCTAATTATTTCAACGCCTTTCGGAGTGGGTTCAAAACCTTCAAACATATTACTCCCAATTGCATTTGCCGTACTTTCCAAGATTTTTAAATTGGAAAATTGCACTCCCATAATTGTCAGCTTATTACGGTCTATTTCTATCGTATTAAACATATTCTATCTGATTTAATTAATCACTGCAAATTTAATCATTTTTGTCGAATTTTCCTATACTGTGATTGCGTCTCCAAATGGTGTACAACGGTTGGTGTAAGAAAAGTAGCCGACTTCGGAACTCGAATTTTTCAAGTTACAACTAAATTTCATTTAATACTATAAACTGCAATATCAGCACATTGCCCAAATTACGTATAGCATTTGTTAGGCTTTCGTGCTTTTTCTCATTATGAATAAATATTTAAAACCTCTTAAATAAAAATTATATTTTCTTGCCCTATAATGCCAAATTCCAGTATTTGAAGTTTGATTATGTCTTGTAACTGAAACTATATCAATAGTCTCAAAGTGCTTAACAAGTCTGTTATAAAGTAAAAATCCAGTAGGTGTAAATTTTCTTTTTATCCACTGGTCACCAATTAACCAAGCAACAACTTTTCCTTCTTTCAATATCCTTTTTATTTCAATTGCAACTTTTTCTAATTCATCAAAAAACTCATCTTTTTCACAAGAAATTTTACCAATGCAATTTTTATCATCAGAATATTTGATATTGTCTGAATATGGTGAATCAATAAAAACCAAATCCGCAACATCGTCTTTCAATGGTAGTTTTCTTGCATCAGCTTTTTTTATTTCATCTCTAACAATATTCAAATCAAAACATTCCGTTTTTCTATTTAATTCCGTTGCTACATCATAAGTAGTTCCACTCCCACACATTGGATCAACTACTAAATCATTTTCTTTTGTATAACGTTGGAGTAAATTCCAAATAATAAAAGCTGGCGTAACGCCATTGTATTTATTATTTCCATGTGGTTTATTTCCATAATTTTGTGTAGGAAAGTCCCATAGAGTTGTTGATTCTAATATTAATTCTTGCGCTTTCATTATTTCTCCAAAAATTTCACCAAGTCATCTATAAATTTCTCAAATGGTTTTACCTTATTACTCTCTTCAATTTCGGTTTCGCTTAAAACATAACTACCGTCCAAATCTACTTCAACAATTGCACGCCCTTTTTTAGCAGGTGTTTTAAATGTTAATGTTCCATCTTCGTCTGGTGTAACAAAATAAACTCTTATGTGTTTGGTCAGCTTTTGAGAGGATAATTTAAGTTTCCAATATCCACTTTGTGCTATTCTTTCTCGCAAGGTTATTTTGCTTGATAAAACGGCAATAACTTTATATGATTTTGGTTCATAAATAATAATATCAACATCTGGTAAATGGTAACCAAATTCTCCATAATCTATCAATAAGTTTCTTTTAATATTCGATAATTCTTCTGATAAATTTGTTTCTTTGGTTCTTTCAAGTTTATTACCATCAACTATTTTTAAACCTAAATCACTTACTTCACTTTCAATGATATAAACAATCAGCTTCTCAAGATTTTTGCCTTTAAAAGCTCTCCATGATTGTTCATGGTCATTTCCAGTAAAACTCTTTTTATGCAATGGTTTAGCATCAGTCAATACTTGGCTCACATATTTATAAGCATTTCTTTTGTATTTTTTCTTATACTCGTTGTAAATCAAATACAAGTTATCAATTGTAAATTTTGCCATAATTAAATTTTCTCCATTATTAATATGTATTCTGTTGGGTACGCAAGTGTTTTTTTATTATTTGTTGCTTTTGTGAACCTGCCAGTTTTGGGGTCTCGTGTTGAAGGCAACATTTTAGAGGGGATTTCTCTGTGAATGATTTTATAAGTTTTAAAACCAATATTCTCAAACTGTTCTTTAAAAACTTCGGCATTTAAAATATCTACTCCTTTTAATTTTGTATTTCCTATAACAATAGCTGCTTTTCCTCCAATTTTTAAAACTCTTTTCATTTCAATAAAACTTTCCAACATATCCGCAAAGTAATTTTCAACTTCTATTGATTTTTTATTATTACCTAATTGTGCAATAACATTATCTGCTGTTTTACTTAAAAGGTTTATCTTTTCTCGTTCACGAGCAGAACTCCCAATAAATTTTTTCCTAAAATCAGATAGCTCATTTAAATAACCAAACCATAATAAAGATAACTGATGTAAATCTGCATATTCGTAGGAAGTAACATAAGGCGGACTGGTAACAATCAATGAAGCTTTATTATCTTCACAAGGCAAATCTCTTGCATCATTGTTTTTTATTATTCGATAGTTTGAAATATTGTTTTTAATATTGTCATCTAATAAATTATCAAAGTCTTTAAATTTCTTTACCATTCTTTTTGCTTGCCACTCAAATTTATAAAGTGGGTCAATTTCCTTTTTATTAAAATCTCTTGTTGGTTTTACGCTTTTTTGTAACCAAATAGAACAAGATTTTAATATCTGAGCAAAAGTTATTAAAAAGAAGTCTTTTATATCCTTATTTTCTGTTTCAAGGATTGTGCTTAATATTATTATCAATTTTTCTTTTATGTGTGGCTTAAACCAATAATCAATTCTTTCGTTTAGAGAAAACTGTTTTTTTGCATTTTTAAGTTCTTTTTCAAAACTACCATTTAATTTTTGTTGCAGTTTAAAAATTAAATTTGAAAATTCATTTAATAGCAGATTATAGTTAATTGGTGTTGATTTTACTTTTGATAGTAACACTGCAATTTCATTAATGTCAATCCCAATTCCAATTCTATGGTTTACAATTGCTTCTACAACAGTTGTTCCGCTTCCCATAAAAGGGTCAATTACAATATCATTTTTGGTGCTAAACTCATTTATTATTCTTTCTGACAATTGAGGAATAAATTTAGCAGGATAAGTATAAAAGCCATGTGTAATATATGATGTGTCTTTTCTCGTTTTATCCGCAAAAGACCAATCATGTTCAATTGGAATTTTATTTAACTCTGTTTCTTTTGTTTCTATCATTATTTCCCTTCATTAATATATTACAAAAATAGTCAAATTTATTTTTAAACTATTTATTACTTGCAGTTCGTTGCATGAAGCACAACTTCTGCATATCACCTATTGTTGTTATCTCTCCAATTTGGCGGGATAACAACAATTGCGTATATTTTTCTTTTATCATTTTACTAATGTCCAAAAAAGGTCAACTTCGTTTCACCATACTTTTCAACTCTAATAATTTTCGCATCCGCCTTTTCGATTTTTTCATCAATTCGGCTTTCGGCAATTATCAACCCGTTTTCTTTTAAAGTATTTGTCTCAATGATCTTATTAACAATTTTTTTAATTATGTAAAGAGCGTAGGGAGGGTCAATGAAAATTATATCGTAAGATTTGCTGTTTATTTGATCAAGAAATTTCGCTGCTGAAGAGCGATAGTATTCTACGTTTTCATCAATACCAAGGTGGATACAATTGCTTTTTAACATCGAGATCGCTTTGTATGATTTATCCACAAAGCAGCATGATCTTGCTCCTTCGCTAAGGGCTTCAAAGCCAAGACCACCAATACCGGCGAACAAATCCAAAACATCTACACCGGACAATCTATAGCGAATAATTGAGAAGAGCGATTCCTTTACCCTATCGGTAGTGGGGCGAACACCTTTGCGAAGTACTTGTAACTTTTGCCCCTTAAATCTACCGGAAATTATCCGCACAACTTTATATGATTAGACACAGATGAACCACACTAATTATATTTCCTTGTAGGAATTTAATAGGATTCATCTGTGTCCTTTATACTACGATAAATTATCTTTTCTTGCTTCGATGGTGACGATCTTTCAAGGAACGTTTCTGCTTCCAATTGTGATATTCAACGAGCAGAGGGCTGGCAACGAAAATTGATGAATATGTTCCGATAATCACACCAAACATTAATGTAATGGAAAAATCATGAATTACTTTACCACCAAAAATAAATAATGAAACCACAACAATCAAAGTTGAAAGCGATGTAATGATCGTTCTGGACAACACTTCATTTATACTGTGGTTGATGATAGATTCGTATTTCTCTTTTCGATAAATTTTAAGATTTTCACGAATACGAACGAATAGCACAATAGTATCGTTAAGCGAATAACCCACAATGGTCAACAAGGCACCGACAATTGGAATACTAATTTCAATATTAAAAATGGATATTAATCCGAGAGTGATAAAAACATCATGAAAAAGAGCGATAACCGCAGCAATCCCAAATGTGAATTCAAAACGCCACCAAATATAGATAATGATTCCGAGAAGTGAAATTAAGATAGCCACAAAAGCCTTACCACGCAGTTCTTCACCAACCTGTGCTCCCACGTGTTCGCTTCTTCTTACCAATTCATTCATTTCCTTATCGGAAGTGAATTCGGGAAAATTCTCTTGGATAATGCGAACAATCTCTATTTGATCTTGTTGCACATCTTCGCTGGCAATTATTTTTATTAGTATATGATGAGGATCACCAAAACTCTGTATATTGCTGTCTCCATACCCATTTGATGTCAAACAATCTCTCAATTCCTGAATTTCAATTGGATCAATGGTTTCATCTGCAGGAGTAAAATCGAGCTCAAATAATGTACCACCTGAAAAGTCAATTCCATAACCTAATCCTCCATGTATGGCGATCGAAACTATGCCGATAACAATTAATGATAATGAAATGATAAATGCAATTTTTCTATTTTTCGTGAAATTTATTTTTATATTTTTTAACAATCTCATATTCAACTCCCTTATATACTCAATGATTTTCGAGGTTTATTTGCAATCAACTTATCAAAAATAAATTTAGTGAATACAATTGCTGTAAACATCGAAGATAGAATACCAAAACTCAAAGTAACTGCGAAACCCTTGATGGGCCCAGTACCAAATTGATAAAGAACCATTGCAGTTATCAGGGTGGTTACGTTTGCATCAGCGATGGTGATGATGGCTCTTTTATAGCCATTATCAATTGCCGTGCGTACGGTTTTACCCGAATCAAGTTCTTCCCGAATTCTTTCAAATATCAGCACATTAGCGTCCACCGCCATACCGATCGTTAAAATAATACCTGCAATACCCGGCATAGTTAAGGTGGCTTTCAGCATGGTGAGAAGTGCCATTATTATCAGCACATTAGAAACCAGAGCAATATCAGCGATGAATCCTGCTGTTTTATAATAAAATACCATAAAAAGAACTACAATGACCAAACCGATAATCGCAGCTTTGAAACCCGCTTTGATCGAATCCGAACCAAGAGATGGTCCCACCGTTCTTTCTTCGACAATATTCACAGGTGAAGGTAAATTACCGGCACGTAGAATAATAGCCAAGTCTTTTGCTTCGCTCATAGTAAAACTACCGGTGATCATCGCACTTCCATTGCGAATTTTATCATTGATCCTCGGTGCCGAATGCACAATATTATCAAGCACGATTGCCAATCTTTTCCCAATATTCTCACCGGTTACTTTTGAAAATATGCGTGCACCTTCATTGTCAAATTCCAGACTAACATACGGTTTACCCGCAGTTTTTGGGTCCATTCCCTGTCCGATACGAACATCTGCAGATTTGAGAGCTGCACCCGTAAGTTCTACCTGATCGTAAAGAAAATAAAGTTGACGAGCTCCATAAGGATCATCAGGAGAAACTTTACCGAGTAGGATTTCTATACCGGAAGGAATGATCTCTTTCACTTCCTGCAAAGAAACAACCTTTCTAAAAAGGTCTAAATTTTCCGGTTTCACAACCAGAGTTTGTCCATAAATAGCAACCAATGATGAAAAGAGATTTCCCTTTTCCTTATCTTCCAAAATAGCTGTGGTTGTATCCGCAACTTCTCCTTCAGCCTTTTCATCAGTTTCTTCGCTTCCTTCTCCACTCAAATCATCGTCGGTTTTAAAGAGAGTTTCTTCGACGGCGCTTTTTTCTTCTGTCGTTTCTTTAATTGTTTTCAGATAAGCATATTTATCATAATTGTTTTCAAGATAATCATCAATAGCATCTACGGTTTGGGTTATATCTTCATTATTTGCAAGTAGCTTAAATTCTAATAATGCAGTTTTACCTATCAATTCTTTGGCGCGACTTGCATCACGTAAACCGGGCAATTGAACAAGAATACGGTTATTTCCAATTCGGTGAATCGTTGGTTCGGAAACGCCGAATTGATCAACTCGGTTTCTAATAATTTCCAAAGCACCCTTCACGCTGGACTCGGCAACATCCGCAGATTGCCCCTCGGTATCAACCTCAAGTACCAAATGCATACCACCTTGCAAGTCAAGACCAAGTTTCAACCTTTTCTCGCTAAACCAAGTAGGGAGAGAAGCCTCTGAAAATTTTTCCAAAGCAAATACCTTGATGTTCTGATTTTGTGAATAATCTATATCAGCATCAATACTTCTTAGAATTTCATCAGGGAGACGACCCGAGACAACCAAAGAATCATTTACATCAATCAAAGAAATCGCTTCATCAAAGGCAATGCCATATAACTCGCTACCCAATTTATAATCCATCTCCGCTATTTCGTATATCTTTTGTTTATTCTGATCATAGACCTCAATATCACATTTTACATAATCTTTCTTAACAACTAATGGCAAAAGGTAATATACCGTTACCAGAAAAACTATAATCAAACAAACAGTTCTAAACCAGTTTTTTTTCATTGAAAATCCTTTTCATCTAAGTTATTTTTCTAATTTTTTAGGTTTCGAAAGTTTTTGAAGCGTTAGTTTTACGTCAAGAATATCAGATTAATTTTGGACATTGAAAGAATTCAGTCTTTTTTGAAAAAATAATCGAATAAACTTAATTGTGTCTGTGAGAATCTACAACATTGTTTGTTTTTGGAAGTTACAAGCGAGAGTTTATTCAAGCATTGAAGGCAACTAATTTTATTTGAAGAATTGTATTTTGACACAATCAATATAAAATATTATATTAATTATTGCATATTTACAACAAATAGATTGACACATCATTACGCTGGAATTTTAATACACCTAAAAATGAAAGGAGAAATGTAGTGAAAACAAGACAGATTTATAACAGAATTGCTGTTTTGCGTAAAGAACACAATGTTTCCAGAAGAGAGTTGGCAGAAAAAATTGGAGTGAATTTTCAAACGGTCGGTTATCTCGAACGTGAAGAATATAATCCAAGTCTGGATTTGGCTTTCCGTATCAGTGAATATTTTAACCTTCCTATCAATCTGATTTTTTCTATTAAACCGTTAAAACCGCTCAGTGAAGAGCTAAACAAACTAAATTATAGGAGTCAAAATGAGTAGTTCAAAAATGAAACCGAGAAGTGCTGTTCTAATTAATTATTTTTGCATTATCATCGCACTTATTTTATTTTATGGTATAAAGTATGCTGGATTTTCAAAAATATTTTTACTTTTGGAAATAATACCGCTCATCTGCTTGATAATCAGTTTCAGAATTGCATTTTCCACATCAAATTTATGGAAGCTAACCCATTCATCATTCCGCAAATTAGATGAAAGAGAAATCCAAATTGTTTACAAAGCAACCACGTATTCGTATTCAATTTTCACAATATTGTGCCTTGTATTGATCTATACTTTTTACCTTCTAGGATTTCCGATAATTGATGTGGTATTAGCCGGCAGTTTGCTGTATATAGCTCATATCCTTCCCGCCAGTATTATTGTTTGGAATGAGAAATAAAAGTGCCGGATTTTACCATTTTATCCTTAGATTCGCCATATGGCGAAATGGTTAAATCCCCATCATAATTATTTAGGAATATTTTATATGATAGTGGCAAGTCAATTCCCAAATCAACTTCAAAATCCATAATATCTTCCGCTGAAGCTCCTTCATTAAAAAAACATCTATCCGGCATTTCTTCAATTTTTGCATCGAGCAAATCAATTGTCTTAACAATTCGATATGGTTTCATCATATACATTCCATTCTACTGAAAACAACGCTCACAGTTTCTGTAGATTTTCCAACTCACAAACATAACGTAAACTAACTTAATAGATAACTTTTTATTCGGCACGGAATGGTCCGTGCCGACTCTTCAAACGAAGTTGTCCGTGACGTCTCGAAAAGGCTACTTTACGAATGGACTCAAATTAGAGTCTATCCGTAAACTCGCATATCAAGTAAAATATATTCTTCATCCTTTTTACAACTCATCCCCTAACCCCTTCTCTTCAAAAAGAAGGGGAACTTTTGTCTCCCTCTCTCCGCCAGCTGGCGGAAGGGTCGGGGTGAGGTCGAAAAATAGCACTTTACGAATGGTCACTAATTACAATTTTTCACTTCTGGTATTTCGGAGTCCATTCCAGTTCGGGTTTTGTAAGAGTGAGGTTCCAGAGATATTTTTGTATTTTATCTCGCATACTTGGATCAATTTCTTTTTTGAAGGGAAATATTTTTGCATTCGTAATTCTTTCGACAATATTTATGGTTGCGTTTATAGTAACATCCAAACCTCTGCGTGATACATGACGAGCATGATCACCTTTTGTGTGGATATGAGTAGAGGCTTTTCCGCCAAATCGCATCAAATTCACAGATGGAACTTCATATTTTGAAAATGGCATATTATCGCTACTATATATATCAAGGTGAGAATCGAACATAAATCCCTTTTCCCGTGAAATCCCATCAATATATCCGCGAATTTGTTCCGTTCCCACGATAGCAAACCGATTGTGTCCAATGTCATCGCCGGTAACATCTACATTTACAACAATTTTGCCAAATTCTTTGATCTCATCCAAATGCTTTTTTACGTAAGCCTGTGAGCCCAGCAATCCCATTTCTTCACCGGAAAACCAAATCAATTTAACATTTCGTTTAGGAGGATTTTTTGCGAGATACTCTGCAAGTTTGATCAAAGTTACCGAACCGCCGGTATTATCCGTTGCTCCCGGAGCTCGTCCCACCGTATCAAAATGGGCAACGGCATAAATAATATTTCGGTCATCCCCTGTTCCGGGAATATCTACGATTACGTTTTGCGTTGTCATTTTTTCGACCTTTTGCTCAATGTTTATCTTTGCCATTTTTCCTGAAAGACGTGATAATTTTGCTCCCTCATCAAAACTGATAGACAAGCACGGAACATATCCTTCTTCATAAACTTTCTGCCTATACGAACGTGTGGAAGCATCTTTGAATGGTTGTCCGATGGAGATGAAAGCGGTAGCATTGCTTTTTTTCAACGCACTTCCGATTTGACGAGAATATTTATTGCCGATTATGATTTTTCCCTGATAGTTTTGGGAATTATAAATGAGTTCATCCGGATTTTCCATAAATGCAAGTTCACCCCCGATTTCTGCACTTTCGGTAAGTCCAAAAGGATAAGCAAAAAAAGTTTTACCATCCACATGTATTTCGGATTTTCCCGGTTCGTAGCAATATAATTCAAAAGGTTCATATTCGTATGAATAGCCGAGTTGTTTGAGATATTTGGTCAGAATCACTCTTCCTTTTTTCTCATTTTCCGAGCCGGCAGTTCTTTCAAAGTTTAATTCATTTACTAAGTTTTTTGGATTTAGCATAATTCTCCTTTTATTCAATTTATATTTTATTTAACGGCTTCCAAGCGTGTATTTCCAGATCGAAATTAGCCAATACAGACAAAGATTTTTCAATACAATCTCTATTTCCATTTAGAAGAACAGCGTCTATTCCAACTCTCTCAATCTTATCGAATGCTGTTTTAAATTCTTCTTTTGAAAATGAATTGCCGAATATCCGGATCCATTTCTTCATAAGATTTTCCTTTTGTGAATTTTGAGAACAAATTTTATAATCCTGCTCTTTTTGTAAACCTTTTTGAAAAAAAGCGAAATTTACCCTAAGCTTTCTCAATGAAAAAACAAATATAATTCATTCCAATTTTCTTGACATTTAACTTTTAAATTTCTTGAAGTGTAATACAAATTTAACGGAACCTCCATTGAAAAATAAAAAAAATTACATTATAAAAATCGTCATCATAATGTAAAAAATCCGTATCGAAACTGTGAGAATGTACACTAATGAAAAACCTGATATACCCTCAAATCGTCTTTTCGGGGTTACTTCTTTTTAAATTGGTTGACCGAACTTTGCACCTTACTATTCAATTGCGATGTAACTTGTGTCTGTCCGTAAGTAGCCTTTTCTAGCACCTTGCGGATGGTTGTTTTACGACGGGATTTGTTATCCGCAACCTCCGCAATGGTGGTCGTTTTCACATCTCAACCATTGCGGAGGTTTCCAACCATCCGCAAGGTTTAAGAGTTTACAGATGGACACTAATTAGCGTTATATTTGTGAGTTGGAAAAACTTAACTCAAGATTTCCCTTTACGGATGGATGCTAATTAATTTACAAAAATAACAAATAGGAGTTAACGCATGAAATTGAAAAAAATCTATTTTGTAGTTAGGATTTTAGTGTTTGTTTCACTTGTTTTTACATTGAATTGCTTTGCCCAATCTGAAACCGGATTTAACCCGGTTAAATTATCAGATTTTAGAAAACTCTCGGATTTTGGATATGGTGTAACAGCCAATTTTACTTATAACGGACAAGGTGATGAAAGCAGCGGAAATGGTAGTTATCATTTTGGATATGTCTGGCGTAAACTTATCCAATCCTCAAGTATATCCACAAATTTTCAAGTTGATTTTAATCATACTATTCCAACAGTTAGAGAAAAAATTACCGGAGAATTTCGTTTTGATGGTGAAGCGGGTCCGTCTTCTGACTTGGCAAGATTAACTTATGACAAATATGTAATAAATCAATCTATATTTGTATTTGGCGAACCACAAGCGAAAGTTGTTTTGAATTTGAATGAAGACTCACCCGACCCAATCACTGCAATATTTGCCGGAGTCGGATATGGCAAATTATATCCTGTCGGTGATTTTAATAGAGTTCATGATTTTGTAAAAATATTGGAAGATCATGATTTGCTGTTGAAACCTGTTGATTTATATGAAATGAAAATATTAATGGCAATAATAAAAAATCGTTGGGACAGTTATAAGCAGACACATCAGGCTTTACGAAGAATGGAAGAATTGGGATTTATCGAAAAGTTCCCCTCAGATGATGTAGTAAATTTTCTAATTGATTCAATCGAAAGATCGCAAGAATATGAAGAGACCGGTTCCGATGCGCGAGTTGGGATTCATTATACTTTCAGTAATGGAGAAACCGATTTTATAGGCACTAATTTAGATTTGCCGGCGAGATTTGTCTTTTCCTACAGAAAATCAATTGTAAAAGGCTCTTTATCAATTTCACCGTGGCTATCCGCTTATCAGGAATTCAATCCTGAAACAGCTACAAATTTAAATATTGGAACGGATATCACCTTGCAAGCCTCTGCTCGTTTACAATATTTATTAAAAGAAACTTTTCTATATTCTGCATCCGATGGAAATAGTTTAGCCTCAAATCATCTGGAATTGGGATCAAGTTATTCGATTACAAATCTATTGAATGCATCTTTGACGGGAACAATTGAACAATCCGGAAATGAAGACACCCAACTTAGTATAAAATTATTTCTCGGGCTGGGTATGTCCGATTTATAACCAAAATAAATAATTAAAAATTGGAGAATATTATTATGAAACCAAAAATAATCACAAAAGATTCCTTTCCCATTATCGGAATTGAGTTGAAAACAACTATTCATAAAGGTAAAAATTTTACCGAAATTCCCGATTTCTGGGATAAAATTCTAAAGCAAGGACAAATTCACGATATTCCAAACAGAAAATATCCTGATACGGTTTTAGGGATCTGTATGGATTTTAATCAAGATGAAAGTTTTTCCTACATAATCGGAGCAGAAGTTACAAATACTGAAAATGTGCCGGAAGGAATGGTCTCCAAATTTATTCCTGCAGCACAATATGGGGTTTTTACTGCTATAGGAAAAATCCCTGATTCTATTCAGAATACAGTCAAATATATTTACAAAGAATGGCTGCCCAATTCAGAATATCAACGAGCAAATTCTGCTGATTTTGAATTATATGATGAACGTTGTCAAAAAGGGATGAACGCAGAGGTAGATATCTATATTCCAATTGTTATTATTAAATAAAACTTGCTAAGTTGATTATTTGATATTTGTAAGTAACCTCGGTTACAATATTCAATTTCAGCTATCAATCCAACTGCTCCAGAAAATGCCGAATACCACCGTGATAATAATAAATTCTATCTTCCGGATCAAAAGTTTCCAAATCGCTATCCCGCAATTCCAGATGGAGATGAGAGGCTTTGCCACTTTCCTTTATGTTCCCGGTATAACCGGTCAATCCGACTTTTGTATCCGGATAAACGATATCCCCTTTTTCCACAAAAACAGAATCTAAATGAGCATATAAGGATTCAA
>JAYEKN010000170.1:8844-13892 GCA_034661015.1 Candidatus Cloacimonadota bacterium | reverse complement strand
TTACGGATGGTTTTTTCCACGGGGTTTGTTATCCGCAACCTCCGTAATGGTGCAATTTTGGGTTGGACTGCATTCAACCATTGCGAAGGTCAAAAGCGACCATTCGCAAGGTTTAAATTTAAAACTGGTCACCAATTATTTGTTCCGAATATTTTCCAGAACCTTTTTGGCAGTGGGAACGAATTCAAAAAATTTTTCCAGTTTTTCACAGGCAAAATCATCGCAGTAGGCGCAGTTTTCAACCTTTTTCTCTTTGCCACATGCCCGAATTTCACATTCGGCACAATGCCCTATCAGATGCCCTTCATCTTGCAGACAACCATCACAATAAATATTTTCTGGTTTAATTTCCGCACCATAAGTTTTCGACCATTCCGTAGCGGTTTTTTTTCTCAAATCCTCATCATTGTTTTTTGTGGCAATATATGCTGGGCATTCCGTGCAAACAATACCACAATAGGCGATCATTTTAGACATGTTGCTCCCTTCTCAAGCACCTTACGGATGGTTTTTTCCACGGGGTTTGTTATCCGCAACCTCCGTAATGGTGCGATTTTGAGTTAGACTGTATGCAACCATTGCGAAGGTCAGAAGCGACCATTCGCAAGGTTAGTTCTCAAATTTTCAATTTATTTATGCACATTTTTGATAAATTCTTCAACTTCCGGGATGCCTCCCTGAAAAATTAAATAACCGTTGTAAGGTTCTCCTTTTGTAATTTCATCGGAAATGGGAGTTAGCATGATTTTTTTCACTTCGTCCAAATCATCAGTTTGCCCGAGAGCCCAACCCAATTTTATATAAGCAACCTCAGGAAGCATATTTTCGGCAGGAACAATTCCCATTGCCATCAAATCTCTGCCTGTATCATAGACGAACATGTGGACGAAACCCCAAAGAGTTTGCACGGTCATATAGATTGCTACGCCTTTTTTAACAGCACGCTCAATAGCCGGATAAATCGTTTTGTTCACGTGTCCCAAACCTGTTCCGGCGATTACAATCCCTTTGTATCCGTTATCCACAAGTGAATCAATAATATCTGCTTGCATATTGGGATAATAATAAACGATGGAAACTTTTTCCTCAAAATACGGCACGATCTTTACATTTTTGTCTTTTCGACGATGTTTGTAATCAGGCTTAATATGGGTAATTTCTGTACGGCTGATTCTTGCCAAAGGCACATCACCAATTGTGCGGAATGTGGAGCGATATGAAGAATGCATTTTTCTTACTCTAATTCCCCGATGAAGTAGTCCGTATTCATCGGAAGTTGGTCCGAACATACAAACCATCACCTCTGCGATGTCCGATTCTGCTGCAGCTTTTGTAGCATGCATAAGATTCAAAGCAGCATCGGAAGAAGGACGATCTGATGAGCGTTGCGAGCCAACCAGAACGATGGGTACAGGTGGATTTTGCACCATAAAAGTCAAGGCAGCAGCGGTGTGATGGAGGGTATCCGTGCCATGCCCGATCATAATTCCATCCACTCCTTTTTCTATTTCATTGCCGATGCTGACTGCTAATTTTTTATACTGGGTTGGTCCCATATTCTCGCTAAAAACCGCAAAAACTTTTTCTGTTTCAAGATTGCAAATATCAGCGAGTTCGGGAACAGCACCGTATAATTCCCCGGGCGAAAACGCAGGAATTACAGCCCCTGTCCGATAATCAAGTCGTGAGGCTATCGTGCCACCGGTGCCAAGTAATTTTACTTTTGGCATACCATCTCTGTAAGGAAATTCTTGTTCCGGAATGTGGTAATTGGCTTTTTTATAGGCGATCTCTCTGATGTTATTTATAGTGGAAATATCAATTCCAATATTATATCCTGTTTCTTGTTTTATGACAAGATGAATGTCGTCATCATTTTCCGCACGGGGGAGTAAAATTCCCACAAATAAACCACGTGTTGTTTCGATTTCTATCTCTCCCCAAACTCGAATATTCATTTTTTTTAGGAGTTCTAATGCGCGCCCTTTGTATCCGGCAAACAGATCACTCATTTTTTCTCCTTTCCAGTTTCCGCAACTGATGATTTTACAATTTGATATAAATTTTGTAAGTCAATATTTCCGAGAGCTATCTTTCGTAACTGCCCCATTATCCAATCAGTTTCCGCTTCAGGATTTTTGTTTATTCGTATTTTACGGAACATCTTATGAAGTTCGGGGATTTGGGCTAGTATTTTATTTTTCGGTGAAGTTTTGAAATCAGCCAATTTAAGGACAGAATTGAAATCAAGTTTGGGATATTCATAAACAATTGGCAACATTTTTCCAATTATTCTTTTTGCCAATCCTTTATTTTTGATAAAATTAAAAAGGTCGCTAACAAGTTCGTATTTGAATTCAGCTGATCTGATTTTTTTCCCTTCAAGATGTTTCAAAGAATGAGCAAAAGTTGTAATCACGAAAACAGGATTATATGCAGTTTCTTTGATTATTTTTTTGATAATGAAGAAAAGATTGTTTCGTAAAATGTAAATATACGTATCCTCCGGAGCTTTCCACTTTTTCATCTGGTTCAGCCGCAATTTCAAATCTTGGGGTACTTTTTTTCTAATCTCTGCTAAATATTCGGCAAAAATCGGAATGGGTGCGGAATCCGTATCAGGATACATTCTGTCTGCTCCCGGTAAAACTCGTTCAAAGATATTTGTTCCGTTACGCAAAGATTTTCTGGTTTCGCTGCAAACACCTTCAAAAGCCATTTTACATCGTTCTTCAATTGTTTCAAGGGCAGTTTGTAGATCTTCAACCGGCGACCAGATCACCATTTGAGCATCTTCGTTTTTGCTGTGAAGTAACTTTTTTCTTTTTTCTAATGTTCGATCATTGAAGACCGGATTCAGGTCTTCGGAATGAAGCATATTCGGATGCTCCAAACAGGCGATTACTTTTAATCTGCCGGCGATTTCATCTGCGAAAACTTGCCCGGGTTGGGTAAAATGCGAAAGAATACCCTTAAATTTCGGCAGATTGATTGCTACAAGTTGATAATCATTTCGAAATGCATTTTCGATTGGTTTATACTGCACATCAGAAACACCAAAATTTATTATTTTATGATTCAATTTCCACTCAGCCGGTTTTTTTACTCGTGAAAGTAAAATATCCTTTATGTGTAAAAGAGATTTCTGCCGGAAGGCTTCGATGTGGGTGAGTTTGGGAAGCCAATTGTTGTGAGAAACACCTTTGATCTCTACACGTGTTCCGCCGCTAATACTCACGTTTGTATCTTCACGTCCGGCTCCGCTTCCAACCCTAACCTTTCCGGATGCTCGTGTGAGAAAACGCAAATATTGAGCAGCTTCTTTCACTTCCTGAGGAGTTTTCATGTCCGGATCGGTAATGATCTCAATTAGAGGAATTCCCAGACGGTCGGTTTTGTAGATCCTTGTATGGCGGATATCGGAAATTTCTCGGCAAGAATCTTCTTCAAGAGTGAAATGCGAAATCCCTATTTTTTTATTGCTTATGGGGATTTCTCCGTGAATGCCCACAATGGCTGTTCTCTGAAATCCGGTCGGAATGCTGCCGTCGAGATATTGCTTTCTGGTAATATGAAGTTCTCCCACGATATTTGTTTTGAGCATCATGGCAATTTGAATGGCAAATTCCAATGCTTCCCGATTTAAAGGGAAGGGAGGGGTGTCGTCAATTTCATAGGTGCAAGCGGTTTCGTTTTTTATACGATAAATAATATTTTTTTTGGTTTTAAATTCCATCAAAGCAGTTCCGTCATATCCACCGAGTTCACTGAGGGTTGGTCTCATATGGCGAACAATTTCAGCATCAAAATCATCGTCATCTTGATAAATACCCACCGGACATCTGCAGAAGAGCTTTTGCTTTGTAGCGAGTTGCTGATGTATTTCCAAACCGCTTTTAAATCCCATATCGGTATATATCTGGCTATTAGCCTGTTCTAACGAGATATAGCCAACTTGATTTTTGGTTTTTTCGTAATTTTCTTTTGGATTAAATTTATTGTTTTTCATTGGCAAACCTTTCACAAACAAGAATTAATAATTTTGTGAAATCTTTTTATTTTTTTACATTTTTTCTGAAAATCGGATTTTGTTGGCAACCTTTTCGAGTATAAAACAACCCCTTAATATTTTTCCCAATAGGCTGGACTGGACACGTCTTTTTCAAGCGAACTTAATACTATAAAAATAACTAAAAAAAATCAATTATATATTTTCCCATTACTGATATTTGAGTTTAAATTTTTGACAAGAATTTGCCAACGAAGGAATTGGAAATACATATTTATTGGTATTAGGAGAATGACTACAGTTATCCATTAGTTATGGGCAAGTCAAAGAAAATAAAATTTATTTAAGAACAAGGACTAACGATTTTAGATATAAGAAGTTAGAAAAAAGATGCATAAGTTCGAATTAGAAATAAATCAAACATTGCTAATCTTTAATCTTTGTTCTGAGATCAAAAACATGGAAGGCCAACACATAACCTTGTTCAAAAAGTATTAAAACTCTTTTTGCACAAATCGTAATGGGCAAGTCAAAGAAAATAAAATTGATTTAAGAACAAGGATTAACGATTTTATATTTAAGAAGTTAGAAAAAAGATGAATAAGTTTGAATTGGAAAAAAATCAAAAATCGCTAATCGTTAATCTTTGTTCTGAGATCAAAAACAAGGAAGGCCAACACATAACCTTGTTCAAAAAGTATTAAAACGCCTTGTGCACAAATCGTAATGGGCAAGTCAAAGAAAATAAAATTTATTTAAGAACAAGGATTAACGATTTTAGATATAAGAAGTTAGAAAAAAGATGAATAAGTTTGAATTAGAAATAAATCAAAAATCGCTAATCGTTAATCTTTGTTCTGAGATCAAAAACAAGGAAGACCAACACATAACCTTGTTTAAAAAGTATTAAAACGCCTTTTGCACAAACGGTAATGGGCAAGTCAAAGAAAATAAAATTGATTTAAGAACAAGGATTAACGATTTTAGATATAAGAAGTTAGAAAAAAGATGCATAAGTTCGAATTAGAAATAAATCAAA
>JAYEKN010000170.1:0-8744 GCA_034661015.1 Candidatus Cloacimonadota bacterium | reverse complement strand
CGCCTTTTGCACAAACGGTAATGGGCAAGTCAAAGAAAATAAAATTGATTTAAGAACAAGGATTAACGATTTTAGATATAAGAAGTTAGAAAAAAGATGCATAAGTTCGAATTAGAAATAAATCAAAAATCGCTAATCGTTAATCATTGTTCTGAGATCAAAAAAAAGGAAATGTAACTGAAAATTTGGCCCATTATTTTTGCTAACCTTCATAGAACCCTCGTGCGTTCCCTAATGTCTTCGGAAGCAAACTTGACATCTTAAAGCACTGTTTGGTAATATTAAATTTTATGAGGTGTCAGGGACCATTCCCTGACACGATTCGGCACGGATTGGTCCATGCCGACTCTATGACTTCAGCACGGATTTAAAAATATTATAGAGGTGTCAGGGACCATTCCCTGACACGATTCGGCACGGATTGGCCCATGCCGACTCTATGACTTCAGCACGGATTGAAAAATATTATGAGGTGTCAGGGACCAATCCCTGACACGAATACAAAAGGAAATTAATGAATAAAGAAGCTAAAAGCAGTTTTCCGATCAATCAAATTGCCGTAAAAGAACATGGAATTAACTCCGCACTGATAAATTTCAAGGGCGAAATTGAATTTCCATCTTACGATGCGATTAAAAGATTCATCCATAACATTAATGAAAAAAAAGGTGACGAAAACCGATCGAAGAAATTTGTTAGTGCCGGTGATTTATATGGAATTTCCGTAATTTCCAGAATAAATCGAAAAATAATTGAGATTTTTGAGCAACAAAACCAAATTGATCTTTTCTCGGAAGCCTATAAAGTTTTAGCAGACAGGTTAGATAATGAAGATGTAAAACACCTTTCAGAAATTTTTATAAATAAATATCTCCCGTCAGATCCAAAAATCAGCAAACAAAAATTTACCAATGCAGAAATTTTAAAAAAATTATTTGAAATTTGGTTTATCAATTCCAATCCTGCTTTTAGACGGTATGATTTTCTCTTTTCCGAAAAAGGGATTTTTGCGAAAACAATTTATAAGGATGTGATAAATTTTTTGAATGATCATTTTAAAGACCTGCCAAATTTTGGAGACAGCCAAATTTCTCTTTTGGAATTTATAAAATTACCTTCCAAACTGAATCCGGATTCTATCCACTCCCAACTAATTTTTATCAAGGAAAACTGGGCAAAATATCTTACTGATGATTCGTTTATTTTGCTTGGAATTGATTTTCTTGAAGAGCAAAACAAGTTCAGATCTCAGGGACCTGGTCCAACAAATATTTATACTTTTGATCAGGATTATGACGAAGATGAAGGGCGGGAAAGATTTACAGAAGATAAAAATTGGATGCCGAAGGTCGTTTTGCTAACCAAAAGCACGTATGTTTGGTTGGATCAACTCAGCAAAAAATTTAAAAGAAATATTAGCAGATTGGATGAAATCCCGGAAGAAATTTTTATCGAACTTTCTCAATCCGGATTCAATGCTCTCTGGCTGATTGGAATCTGGGAAAGAAGCGAAATTTCCAAAATAATCAAAAGACGCTGCGGACAAGACGATGCAATGGGTTCTGCTTATTCGATAAAAAAGTATGATATTGCCGAGAATCTTGGCGGGTGGGAAGCGTATGAAAACTTACAAGAAAAAGCATTAAGGCATAACATAGTTCTCGCCTCAGATATGGTTCCGAACCACACGGGAATGGATGCGGAATGGGTTCTGCATCATCCTGAATGGTATATTCAAGCAAAAAATTCTCCCTTCCCAGTCTATAAATTTACAGGTGAAAATCTATTAGCAGGAAATAAGTTTGAGCTCAAAATTGAAGACGGTTATTACGACAATTCTGATGCAGCCGTAGTTTTCCAATGGAAAAATCTGGAAAACGGTGAAACGCGTTTTATTTACCATGGCAATGATGGAACCAACCTGCCATGGAATGATACTGCTCAATTAAATTATCTCAAAAAGGAAGTAAGAGAAACCATCATAAACAAGATTCTCGAGATAGCGAAGCGGTTTCACATTATTCGCTTTGACGCTGCTATGACTTTGGCAAAAAAACATTATCAGCGTTTATGGTTTCCTCTTCCGGGAAAAGGTGGGGCAATTCCTTCGAGAGCGGAATACGGTTTAACGAGAGCCGAATTCAACAAGTTTTTCCCCATGGAATTCTGGAGAGAAGTTGTCGAAAGAATAGAAAATGAAGCCCCAAACACACTTTTGCTTGCAGAAGCATTTTGGATGATGGAGGGATATTTTGTGCAAAACCTTGGAATGCATCGGGTTTACAATAGTGCTTTTATGAACATGCTCAAAGATGAGGAGAACGAAAAATATAAAAAAACGATATTCAATGTCTTGGAACACAATCCCCAAATTCTCAAACGATTTGTAAATTTCATGAGCAATCCGGACGAAGAAACTGCGATATATCAATTTGGAAAAGGAGATAAATATTTCGGAATTTGCATCCTGATGTGCACCATGCCGGGACTACCAATGTTTGCTCATGGGCAGATCGAGGGCTATCGTGAAAAATACGGAATGGAATATAAGCAAGCAAAATATGATGAAAATACAGATTACTCCCTTGTCAAACGGCATCAAAAAGAAATTTTTCCTCTCCTGAAAAAACGAAATGTGTTTGCGGAAGTGGATTCATTTTATCTGATGAATTTTTACAATTTCCAGGGCGAAGTAAACGACAATGTGTTTGCATATTTGAATGGCAATACCACCGAAAAAGCCCTCGTGATCTTCAACAATAAATACGAAGAAACCGAAGGATTTATCAAAAATGCCAGTTATCCTCACAGAAAAAATGGAAAAACAGTATGGCAGGAATTTGGTCTCGCAGATCTGCTGAATTTACCAAACTCAGAAAAACATTTTCTAATCTTGAAAAATATGCCGGATGGTCTGGAGTATATTTTCAGATGTGATACACTTCATTCGGATGGTTTGGAAATAAAATTAAATGCCTACAAATATTTTGTTTTTATGAAAATGAAAACTGTTGAAGAAAGACAAAATACTTTTTATGGCGAAGTTTATAAACACCTTAAGGGCAAGGGGGTGGAAAGTATCGAAGTGGAACAGAAGCGGATCAAACTGCTTCCACTCTTGGAAAAATTTGCTCAACTGATCAAGCCGATATCTATGAAATATTTGGTAGAGCATTTTAGAGACAATCAGCAAAAAACCACTGAACCGAAATTTGAAGAATACGGTTTTCGCATTGAAGAATTTTTAATGAATCTCGCGGATTATCTTAAACTCGATAAAAATATTTCAAAAACGAAACAGAAAATTATTTCCGATATAACAAAATTGTATAAACTTCATAACAATTTTGAGTTTGGAAATTATCTATCCCAAAGTAAGTTAGGCGTTATTTCCATATTTTATTGGTTACTTCTGGAGCGAATTCGTGAAATGGCAAATCCGGCTGGAGATATTGATTTTCTGTTGGATGAACTTTTATTCGGGAATGAGATAAGGGAGAATATTTTCAAAATTTTTCCTGAAATAAATAAAAACGATTTTATGAATAAATTGAAAATCGGGTGCAAATATTCGACTCTGTTCAAAACAGTGCATAAGGCAGAAAATACTAAGACCGTAAAGCAATTCTTTGAAGACAGGAAAGTGAGAAAATACCTTTTAGTGAATATTTACGACGATGTAGAGTGGTATAATGCGGAGAGATTCGAGGAACTGATCTATCCCCTGCTTTTTATTAATTTTCTAAAATCGGATGTTCAGGTTGATTCATCCAAAAATATCAATGAAATCTTCACCTTTTTCAAAGGGATTTTTCAGGCTCATAAAAAATCAAATTATAAAGTGAAGAAGCTTTTGCAAAATATTATAGAATCGGAGGATAGTTATGGAAAATAATACGAATCTCGAATATGGACGAGAAATATCCGAAGAATTTCGGGCGATTACTCCCAAAAGAAAAAAACCGATCATACTTATTATCACTCCGGAAATAACCGAACTCCCTGAAGGAATGGGTAATGCTGCTAATTTGATAACTGCAAAAGGTGGCGGACTTGGTGATATTTCCGCAGGTTTGGTGAGTTATGTGGAAAAAAGTGGTAAATATGAAATTCACATTGTTCTGCCAAAATACGACAAGAAAATTAAAAGAGTTAGCAAACTTACAAATACTGAAATCGAAAAATTAATAGTGATCTTGAGTCGCAAGGGAATCCATCTTGTAAACGATAGTGCCTTTTCTTACATTCAAAACCCTTATGATGAAGACTCGGTTCACAGACCTGTAGCAAAATCATTCGCCCTGCAGAGATTCGTGATAAATAACCTGCTGGATTTTTTGCAACCGGATGTTGTTCATTGCAACGATTGGATGACCGCTCTTATTCCGGCAGCAGCAAAGGCAAAGGGCATCAAATCGCTTTTCACTCTTCATAATATTTTCACAGAAAAACAAACACTCTATTCCATAGAAAAAAGCGGGATACGACCATTGGATTTTGTAGAAGATCTGTATTTTGAAAAATTTCCGGTAAATCTAAAAGATAACTGGAGAAAATATTATCGCACAAATAAAGTGGACTTTACTTCGAGTGGAATTCTGGCTTCCGACTATTTTAATACGGTGAGTAAAACTTTTCTTCAAGAATTGGTTAATGATTATTTTCCTGATCTTGTACCTCGTCCGATCTATCAGGTGATAAAGCAGAAATATAACGAAGGAAAAGCAGTCGGAATTCAAAATGCTCCGAATGAACGGATTGACTCACTGCTGATGGATGGAATCATAAATTTCTCTTCAAAAAATCTTTCTGAAAAAAAAGCGGAGAATAAAATTATTTTTCAGCAGGAAATGAAATTACCGATTAAACCCAACACCCCTCTGTTTTTTTGGCCCAATCGGTTATACGACCAAAAAGGACCGGATATTCTGGTAAATAATCTGGAATATTTTCTCAATAAATACAATTTTCAACTTGCAGTTGTTGCAGATGGGGATGCCAAAATTGAGAAGCAATTGATCAAATTGGCGGCAAAATTTTCAAATGTTGCTTATCATCATTTTGTGGATGAATTGAGCAATTTGGGAAAAGTTGGCTCGGATTTCATCCTGATGCCATCCCGATACGAACCGTGTGGAATTCCGCAAATGGAAGCCCTTCGATTCGCAACTTTGCCAGTGGTGCGAGCAACCGGCGGACTGAAAGACACAGTTCAGCAATTGAATATTAAGGACAACACCGGGAACGGATTCCTTTTTGAGATGGCAGATAAATACGGATTGGAATACGGAATGAAAAAGGCGATAGATTTTTACAAAATTTCTTCCGATGAAAAAATCCGGATTCTAAAACGGATTATGCACGAAGGCTATGAACGATTTAATCTCAAAAATACTGCCCAAGAATATATAAATATTTATGATAAATTGATTGGAGAGAAATAGGGAGAAGTTTTTTTTGAGTATGTGTAAAGAAAATGGGATGAAAATGATAAAATATTTATAAAGTTTGACAAAATGCTTTAAAAGAATTTATAGGTGATTTTTTCGTGAGATTCGTAGGTTTGGAACGTGATGAAAAAACTGCTATTGCAAAAACATATTATCAAAAATTGCCGGAAATTTTATCTACTCACAAAATAATCGTCCTTGACCCAATGCTTGCAACAGGAGGTTCTTTGAGTAAAACTATTATTGCTCTAAAACAAAAAGGAGCAAAAGACATAACTTTCGTGGGAATCGTCTCTGCTCCGGCTGGAATAAAACGAATTACAGACACCTTCTCAAGCGTTGTAATAATTACAGCTGCCATAGATGAAAAATTAAATGAACAAAAATTCGTTGTGCCCGGAATAGGTGATTTTGGAGATAGATATTTTGGGAATTAGATTTTTTACAGTCCCCTTTTCCCTTTTATAAATCTTTTAGAATAAAAGCCATAAAAAAACCCCCACAACAAAAGCTGTGGGGGCAAAATCAATTTTCAAGTTTAAATCGAATTATCTCATAAGGATCATTTTTTGAGTTGCATTATAGCCATCTGTTTCTAATCTGTAGAAATAGATTCCATTTGCAACCGATTGACCATTACTGTTTGTACCATTCCAACTAATCGATTGCGAACCGTCTTTAAAATTTCCATTAGTAAGGGTGTTAATCTTTTCACCCTTGATATTGTAAATGCTGATAGAAACTTTGGCAGGATTCTTCAAAGAGAAATCAATATTTGTGCTATTGGCGAACGGATTGGGGAAGTTGTTGTTCAATTTTGTAATAAATTCATTTGAACTACCTGGAGTTACAGCTTGTGCACCAGCCAAAAATTCTACGATTGGTCCAACTGCTTCTTCAAGTGTATTTGTTCCACCAAGTCCAGTAAGTTGGAAAGAAGTTCCAACAGTTTTATGTGTTCCACTATCATAAGCAACACCACAATCATAACCGGCAGAGGGGTTCATAAATATTGTTTCAGAACCTGTTCCTGCGGTTGGTTGAATTTGATCAATCCAATTGTTTTCGCCTGTATATGTCCAGGACAATCCCGCAAGTAAATTCTGACCATCTACACTTGAAAGATCACTTGATCCATCTGCTAAGGCAGTAATTCCGAAAAGTGGACCAAAGTCGTATGCTCCCTGATATTGAGGATCATAATACCACATGTCTCCACCTTCCATATAAGCACTTCCACCATTATTTAGATAATCAATCAATGGTTGAGCTTCTGCTTCAGGTAGGGGATAATTGCTGGAATAAATTCCAAGAAGGACAAATACTGCTTCTATACTTGAAGTAAGAGGATAATCGTCAAAACTTGTTGCAAGTCCAACTTGTCCGTTGTAACAATCTTGAATAGCTGCTTGTAGAGTTGCACCAGGTCCGGTAGGATCAAGGTCAACAATTACGATGCCGGAGAATGCTGACCCAATCCAAATAGCATCGCTAGTTGCTTCAGCACCATCACCTACTGAGTTGTAGGCTTGGATAGTGTAAGAATAATAATCAGGGGCGGGGATATTTTCATCAAGCCACTCGGTAACTTCACCGATAATCTCGAAGATTTCACCATCAGAGCGGAGAGCGTGATAACCAAGAATCGATTCATTAAAAGGTCCGCCGTGCATTCCTTCGGTTGGATTTACCCAACTAACCAAAGCAGCCAGGTCATCAGTGCTTGCATCTTCTACGGTTAGGTCAGTAACTGCACCAGGCACATCTTCACCTATCCAAGCACTTGCTGAGGCAGATAAGCCATCACCAAAACTGTTATAAGGAATAACTGAGTATTCATAAATTCCTGAAGCGGCCATACCAGCATCGGTATATGATTCAGTTCCACCGATTATAGGAGAGGAGGAAGTATAGATCAGTTCATCGCCTCTATAAAGTTCAACAGAAGTCAATTCAGTTAAAGGATCACCATTAACCTGAACACTTGGATTTAACCAATCAATATCTGCTGATAATGCACCACTCGCATCCGGAATAACTGCCATGTCGGTTGGTTGACCGGGAGCATTCGGATCTGCAGTAACTGCCAGTTCATAAGCACCGATAAGGTTGGGATCTTGCTGAATATTTATGAGTAAAGCAAATAAACCGTCATCATTTACATAAGTACAACATCCGCCAGCTGATCCGGAAACATATCCGGGCATATCACTTGCATCGTGCATTACGCCCGTAAGTGATTGGGTGGCAATATCAAATTGCTTTAATTCGACTAATGAACCCGTTTGGCAAAAAAGCCAAAGATATGGTCCATCGGCTGTCCAAGGATCATAAGCACTACCATAAGTAGATTCTGCAATACCGGCAATATTTCCGTAAATTTGTGCACCGGTCATTGTGATTGCACCAATTTCTGCCCAGTTACCAACCCAGAAACCACCGTTTCCACCATCAAGTTCAGGGTCATAAGCAATATGACGAATTCCGGTAACACCAGCACAACTGGCACTGATAGTTTCAACTAATGTTTGACCTTCAAGGTCCATTTTCTTCAAAGACATATCGGCAGCTGCCCCATAGAAATATTCGCCATCATAAGCCATATCGCGAATACATGTCGCTCCGGCAATGTCAAATTCTTCTACAAAAGTCCCGTCCATATCAAATTTATGGAAAGTAACTTCGCCTGTGCGCCAGTCTGTTGTGAAGATATGGGTGTCATTCGTTTCTATGCCAGGTTGACCGGCATCAATGTCCGGAAAACTATAAAGAACATCCCAAACTTCATCAGAAGCGTTTGCGGGGTTGTTTGAGGAAATTCCAGCAAAAGGAGAAATATCTTCAATAGCTTGAACATATTTTTCTTTGGCGGAAAGTCCTACAACGAAAAAAACCATCATTAGTACAATAAGTACTTTTTTCATAATTTTAATCTCCAAATCTTTTTTTAATGTTGTTTTCATTTTTTTCTCAATAAACAAGAATTTTTTTAAATAAATTAACATATAATAATACCTAATTTAGAAATGAACAGATTTTATAGGCTCCCACCTATATTTAACGAATTAAATAAAACATATAGAACATATTAATAAACGATATAACAATATTCTCTATATTTCATACATAATTCTGCAAAGGAAAAAAAGGTAATTCTTTGTCAACTATTTTCTAATTAAAACTTGACTTCAATTGTTCTTTTTTACAAAGTCAAAAACCGTATAATTTATTCCTGTCCGGTACGGGAAAACATACGAAAAAACATTTTCGTTTTTGAGAAATGAGTCTAGATTC
>JAYEKN010000169.1 GCA_034661015.1 Candidatus Cloacimonadota bacterium | reverse complement strand
CTTCAATCCGTCTGTGCCTTTTGGGGCGGCGGAATGTTTGATCTTCCAATAAGAAAGCATTGCTCCGACTATTTTTCGATTGGTTTTATTATCATCAATAATGAGGATTTTTGCTTTGCTAATGTCCACGGATTTTACGGATTTTGGCTCTTCTGCTGGGTGGTCTGAATTTTTAAGGGTGATTGTAAACCAGAATGTAGAGCCTTTTCCTTCTTCGCTTTCAATCCCAATTTCACCGCCCATCATTTCTGCGAGTTGCTTTGAAATAGCAAGCCCCAGACCTGTCCCGCCGAATTTTCGGGTAGTGGAACCATCTGCCTGAGTAAATTTATCAAAGAGTTTACTCTGGTTTTCTTTTGAAACACCGATTCCTGTGTCGCGAACAGAAAAACGGAGTACAGAAGAATCTTCCATTTTCTTTTCCAAAGAACATAAAACTGAAATTTCACCCTTTTCCGTAAACTTTACAGCATTTCCAGCAAGATTTGTTAATATTTGTTTCAATCTTCCCGAATCGCCTTTGAAAAATTTTGGAATTCCCGGGACAACGCTGCAAATAAATTCGAGCCCTTTTTCCTCTGTGCGAAAAGCCATTGTCTTGGCAAAATTATCCATCAGTTTTCTCAGATCAAAATCTATTTCTTCAAGATCCAATTTTCCGGCTTCAATTTTGGAGAAATCAAGAATATCGTTCAGAAGAGACAAAAGTGATTTCCCACTAATCTTAACTGTTTCTGCAAACTGACGTTGCTCTTTATCGAGGTTGGTGTGAAGAAGCAGGTCGTTCATACCGATAACTCCATTCATAGGAGTACGGATTTCGTGGCTCATATTTGCCAGGAATTCTGATTTTGCCATATTTGCTTTAGTAGCATTTTCCAGCGCAATATCAAGTTCCGCATTCTTATTTATTATTTCCTGAGAACTTTGCTCCAATTTTGTAGAATAATCCCGTGTTTTCGTCTGTGCCTTTTCAACTTGATTACCAAAATAAACGAGAGCAGACAAGCCAGATATTACGCCAAATACATGGATGAGCCAGAGTCTCCATTGGGCATTTTTTTTCTCAAAAGGAATCGTAACGCTAATTCCTCCTCGAATATCTCCAATTTTGTAGCCTTGTTTTGCATGGCATTTGAGGCATCCTTCTGTTGTTATAAGCGGTGCCATATAACGATAAACTCGAACTCCGGAACTATCTGAAACAAATTTTCCGTATTCTTTTGTTCCTTTTTCAAAACTTTTCAGAGCTTCTGTTTCCCATGGTGTGGCTTTATTGGCTGGTCTTATTGGATTCAGACTGGTTATATGGAAACGGACATCTCCCCTTTCTTGAGCAATTTCCGAAGTTTGTCTTGTCATGTAGGCTGGATTTATTTTGGTTAATTTAATTCCATTCTTAGTAGTAACATCGCGATTCTTGTCATCTAAATAAGGATTGGGTTGAACCTTTTCGCTTATTGGAACATATACACCGCCGTGTCCGGCATTCCAGGCACGAGAAATGACTGCTTGTTTAAAAAAAGCCTGTGAGCCCTTATTTGCAAGGCTTATTTCATTTTTAGAATCAATTTTTAAATTCCAAATCAGAGAAAAGGAAATCGCAATTATCCATAAAACAGCAACAGCTAATAAAAATTTTTTCATAATTCTCCTATTTTAAAATTTTAATTATAACCATGTAAACCCGACAGAAAATAATTTACACCAAAAAATGCAAACAAAGCTAATAAAAAACCTGTAATTGATAATATCGCAGCTATTTTGGATCTTATTAAATTTGTTAAACGTAAAGTTAAGTAAATTGCATAAATAACAGCGGTTATCAGAGCCCAAGTTTCTTTTGGGTCCCATCCCCAAAATCTTCCCCAGGCGTAGTGAGCCCAGATTGCTCCAAAGATAATTCCTCCCAAAGTATAGAACAAGAAACCAATAGTATTTGTAATATATGCCAGCCTGTCTATTTCCGCTTTTCGCTTGTTTTCCGTAGCGTTCAAATAGCAGATGGAAGCAATAAAACCTACAGCAAAAAACGCTTCCCCGATAATAGCCATAATTACATGCCACACCAACCAAGACGAGCGAAGTGCTGGTATTAGAGGTAAAATCGTTTTGGGAAATAAGGGGGAAGAAGCAAGAGCCAGCAAAATCATGACAAGGAGATTTGCTCCAAAAACGATAAATGCTTCGGCACTCTCTTGCCTCTTTAATCTATAAAATATCAGAATGAATAGAATTATAGCGGAAAAAATTAGGAGAACTTCAAAGGTATTCGTTACCGAAAAATATTGAATAAAAAGGCTACGCTGGATTATAATGAACACCAATAAAAAAAACGATATGGATAAAATATAGTGTGAAATCGGATCGGGACGATGGCTTTCCCGTAAAAGAAAATAAATCTGAATTGAAAGGGCTAAAAGAACCAAAGTAAAGGCAATAGTCGCCAACAGAAAATTGGTCTCAGCAAATTGATTAGCGGTAAAACTAAATTTTGAAATACTTGTCATTGTCTAATTTTATCGGTTAAGATAATTTTATACCTTTTCTTTATTGTTTTCTGAAAATAATTTGCTTGCTTGTAAGCTATAATTTTTTCCTTCATAAAGATACTCACAAAAACCCCACCTATCAAAATAGTGCCCCACCATGTCAAACATTACACTATTTTCGGGGGTCGTTCAAAATTTCTTTAATTTTTTTGCAGAGCAAAGCAGCACTATAAAGTGCGTATTGTTTTTGAAATGTGTTTGCATTAACATAAATTGCCACCGGAAGAGTCCACTCCAAAAGAGCAAGCAAATACGGGAGGATATCCGTGATGTTTTTTTTTGGAGTAAAACATCCGTGATGTTTTAATGAATGTTTTTAAAAGAGCAACATCACGGATGTTGCACTCCAAAA
>JAYEKN010000168.1:1291-2917 GCA_034661015.1 Candidatus Cloacimonadota bacterium | reverse complement strand
ATATTAATCGTCAAATTGCCTGATAATGAGGAATTTAGTGAATATGAAGTGAATTTTGACGGTTATATTACACTGCCAAAAATGGGTAATTTTAAAGCTGAGGGATTGACTATTGAAGAATTGGAAAAATCAATTTTCTTTGAACTCCCTGTTTATTTAAGAAAAATGGGGGAAGTTGATGTGCAAATCAAGCAGAAAAAAAAATATGTCCAGGTTCTTGGTTACGTTGGTACGCCCGGCTGGTATCTCGTTCCAGAAAATATAAGCGTTCAGGGTGTTCTTTCTATTGCAGGGGGTTTAGTTGATGGAACCGTATGGACGAAAGTACAAATTTATCGAAAAATATATGGGTTACGAACTACACAGACCAAAAAGATAAACGTAGATATGTTTAGATTTTTGGTTTCAACCGATCAAAAAATTCTTCCCGATCTAAGATCCAAGGATGTTGTTATTGCTCCTATGACACCACGTATGGGTAATGTTAAGCGAAGTTTAGGCCCAATATCTGTAAAAAAAGAAGATCTTGAAACAGATCTTTCAGCCAAAATTCGAATATTCGGTGCAGTTGGACGCCCCCAAATGCTGGAACCAATAAAAAACAGTAATCTTTTGGATTTAATAATTACATGCGGCGGAGAAACGAGTGGAGCAGATCTCTCACATATATTCCTAATAAAAAAACTAAAAGATGGTTCATATAGAACAACGGTGTGCAATTTACAAAAATATATTGAGGATAAGGACTTTGTGAATATTCCCTATGTAGGAGAAGGAGAAGTCGTTTATGTTCCTCTAAAACGACCTAGTTTGATAAAAAAAATATGGGATGGTGGTATGAGTTTTCTTAAAGATATTATGTTTTACATCTCAGCAATAACATCTTTAATTATAATCGCAAATCAATTTCAACAATAGTGGGTGCTATGAAATTCAATGCCAATTCGAACACATATAGTTTTGTGGAGTTCAATAGGATGAACAAAATTATTTCTAAGGAATTGATAAAAAACCGAACAAAAACCGTCTTGTTTACCAGCAGCGGTGAAAGTGAGGGTAAAACTTTTGTAGGTGTGAATCTTGCCTTAAACTTCGTAAACAACTCCCCTCAACGGGTGCTATTAGTTGATATGAATTTGCGAAATCCCCAATTCCACAAAATTTTTAAAGTCCCAAAAGAAAGTGGCGTTACGGATATATTAAACGATAAAGTTCATTTTGAAGATACGCTTAAGAAGACAAAACATCCAAACCTAACCATATTAACCAGTGGAACTTATGGAGGAATCGTAACCCAATCATTCTCCGATTTGCAATTTGTAATTGAAGAAATAAAATCCTCATTTGATCTGATAATTCTGGAATCTTCTCCATTATTGGTTTCTAATAAAAACAACATTGATCCGGCAATTCTTAGTTCTCTGATAGATACTGTTATTCTCGTTGTAATGGCTCGCAAAACAAGGAAATTATCAATACTAAAAGCTATTGAATTAGTTGAACTTTCCGGAGGAGAGATATTTGGGACAGTATTAAATAATCGATTTGCACCACAGAAACACAAAAAAAAAGGAATCATTCAGCAAAAAGGTATATGAAAATGTTTTTCCCTAAATTTAAAACCCT
>JAYEKN010000168.1:0-1191 GCA_034661015.1 Candidatus Cloacimonadota bacterium | reverse complement strand
GGCGGATGAGAGATAATGGTTTATCAATTTTACTTAATCAATTCTCACACACGAGCAGCTCGTGCTCTACTTTTTCCCGAAAGGATTTAAGCCATGCAAACTATTGATATTGCAGGATATATTGAAGTATTAAAAGAACATAAAAAACAAATAGTTATCGTATTTTTAGTGATTTTCATACCGATATTTTTTATCAGCTTTGAAATGGAACCGACTTATGAAAGTGAAATCACATTGTTTACGGAACGGGTTCCCGAAAAAACTGAGGAAATCGTTTTTCGGAGAGGATCTACAAGAATTGATATGACGAGAGAGATTATTAGATTAAAATCATTAGCTTTTACAAAAAATGTTGTCCGAAGTCTTCCTGAATTCGTCTTCAATCACATTAATACGCAGTTAACCCTAAAAGAAAAAGTTTTTCAAAGGATAAAAAAAATCATTGGTGAAAAAAATTATTTTAAATTAAAAAAATTATTAGGTAGGCCCGAAGAACTGATTCAAACAGAAATTAAACTCGAAAATTCCGTAATTAATTTTGTTAAGGAGAATGTTAATATAAGATATAGAGGGAAAAGTATAGTTACAATTAAAGCGACCTCAAATAGTCCTGAGGTTGCTTATCAAATTGTGCAAGGTTACACAAAATTATGGCAATCCATCAATCTGGAAATTAACAAAAATGATCTTCAAACAGCTAAGATATTTATTGAAACTGAGGTGGAGAAGGCAAAAGAACAGCTACTAACATCTGAAAATAACTATCATAAATATAAAAAATACCTTGGTGTACCTATCAATATGGACGAATGGGACGTGAGAAATCTAGACCCGGAATTAGCAAAACTTTCCTCAGAAGTTCAATCGTCACGAGAAAGTTATTATTCCTGGTATAAAAAATTACAAGAAATCCAAATTTGGGAAAAACTAATTAAAAGTGATATTCAGATTGCTGATGCTGCTCAGATTCCAAAGAGGCCTTCCGGCTCCAGCAAAAGTAAAGTCCAAATAATCGCATTTCTCTTTGCCTTTATTTTCTCATTCGGAATTCCGATCTTAATTGATTTCCTAAAAGACTACATTAAACAACCCATAGATATTGAACGTTTATTGAAACTTCCGGTTGTTGCAGTTATTCCTAATATGGAGAGATAGCAACATGTCCCGTAAAGCAATCATCCCTGATTGCTC
>JAYEKN010000167.1:1897-14103 GCA_034661015.1 Candidatus Cloacimonadota bacterium | reverse complement strand
TTTTAATGGGAATCGGCTTTTTTATGACTCCGGTTTGACAGTGATTTTGATATTTCCTTGCATATTTTTTACATTTTTATTGAGTATAGAACAGGAATAATTATGTAAAAAATATGAAAAAGGGTGGGTAATTAGTGCCTGTCCGTAAACTACTATTTTATAAATGGTTTTTTAGCAAAATGATTCGACGCAGAAAAACACTGATTCGGCAGATAAACGCTGATACTACTATTTTTGTACTTAAATTTTTTATCTGCGTAAATCATTTTTTTCAGCGTCCATCTGCGTCCAATCTATACTTTAAGGAAAGACACTAATTATGTTGTAGATCGCCCAAATTCAGTTTCTTTTAGTTTGACAGATAATTACAAAAAATATTTTTATGAATCTATGGATTATATGAAAAATATTTTTTTAATCATCTTACTTATTGCGATCACATTTATTTCCTGCTCAGAAAAACAAACTTTCAAAGAAATAAAAATCAAAGAAAATAATCTCAAACAAACGAGCATCATGGGATATGGAGTTGGAGAATCAGTACGCAATACAATAGCAATTGATAAAGCAAAATTATATGCCCGTATGAATTTAGCAAATCAGGTTTCCGGAATGCAATTTGTTTATCAAAAAAACAATGGTTCTACTGTATTCAAAACAACAACGAATGCTGTATTATCGAATGTTCATGAAGAATTATCCTATTGCTTAAAGGACGGAGATAAAAAAAAATATCTTTGTGTATTATCCACACCGGTTGAAAAGCAAGATATTGAATTAGATAATGCGGTATTATTGGAGACTAATTTCCGAACAGCAGATTTGGACAAATCTCTAACGGAAAAGTATAAGATAGCTGTCAAAGAGATTGCAGAAAAAAAGTATTCCGAAAAAATGGGAATAGAAGGCGAATTATATTTATCAGATATTAAAGTATTGGATTATGAGGGCAAGGATGATTTCAACGTCGAAATAAAAATCCTAATGATTATCACTAAAAAATAATGAAGGAAAAGAGCTTAGTAATGTTGGAAATATTGATTCATAAAGTTACAAAAAGAGCTTATGCAAATGCTTATGATTGGATGGGAAGCGATGTTTCAATTTCTTCGGAATTGCGAGATGGAATTCGAACTGTTAGAAATTCGTTTACAGAAATAGATGCAAAAATAACAGATCCTGAAATTATCTTAAATCTAATGCAGGAAAGATTGGGCAAAGTTCTCAACTACTATCGGCAATTACCCGGAAATTATGGTCAGTGGGAATGCTCGGCGCTAAATATAATCAGTGGAGAAATACACAGGCTTATCAAAGAGAAGTATGTTCCGACAGATGATGAGATTTTCGCTCATCAAGCAGACGGTTCAAACTAAAAAATAGGCATTTTTGGAGAAAATTCGGAGAAAGCAGACGATTCCAGATATGATCTCGCCCGAGCATACTATTATGCGAATATGATTGACGATGCAAAAAAATGTTTCTCTGATTCCCTAAAATTTAGGAAGAAATTCTATGGTAAGAAAAGCGAGGAATATAAAGAGGTGAAAGATTGGATGAAAGATATTTAATAATTTTTATCTTGCAAAAATCAATTTTCATCTGCCTTCATCTGCGTCGAATATATACTTTACGGACGGACTCGAATTAGGTAAATCAAAATAGGATGTGAATCGTTGTAAAAAAAAACCTACAAATTGTGATTTGTAGGTTTTATAAATTTTTGAAGCGAAAAAACTAATTCAAACTGTTATAAACACTGATTTGTCTCTTTTTGTTTCTCGTGGTTCGAAAACCTTTAAATTTATAATTTTCAAATTTTACATAACCGTCAATGAGTGAAAAAAGAGTGTCATCTTTTCCTTTTCCAACATTATTACCCGGATGGATTTTGGTTCCGCGTTGGCGAACTAAGATATTTCCGGCTTGCACAACTTGACCACCAAATTTTTTTACACCAAGATAACTCGGATTACTATCTCTTCCGTTATGTGAACTACTAACTGCTTTTTTATGAGCCATAATATCCTCCGAAAAATTTTATGATATTTTAATATCTTTAACTTTTATTTTTGTGTAATTTTGTCTGTGACCTTGTTTTCTACTATAACTTTTTCTTCGATTTTTTTTAAAGACAATAATTTTTCTATCTCTTCCATGTTCGAGAACTTCAGCAACGATTTTTACGTTTTCAACGGTAGGTGTACCAATCGTTGTTTTATCTTCTGCTTGTAACAGAAGGACATTATCAATCTCAAATTCTGTTCCGGTTTCTCGTCCATCCAGAAATGGAACCTTAAGAATTTTATTCTGTTCAATTTTTAGCTGTTTGCCTTTGAAATCTATAATTGCGTACATTCTTAACTCCTTATAATTGAGTGTGATAAATTCCAGACACGTGATTTATGTGTCAAGTTTTATACAAACCTGTAATGTATTTTTTTGATTTTATCGAATAAATTTTGAAATCGTTAAATGCCATTTCTGCCTCTGCTTTGAAATTAAATGTGAAGTGATAATCGTTGTTCATCTCGTGTTCGTGTTCTTTTGCATATTTGTAAACGCGTGTATTTACAGAAATTTCAAGCACATCTGCAGGATGATATATTTCGGCTCTGTTCATCCATTTGAGGATTTCGTTCAAAATGCTGCTCTTTGAGAGCACTCTTCCGACCCCGTGGCAATTATGGCAATTTTCAAAATATGAAGATATCATATCCGTTTTTGTTCTTTTTCGCGTCATTTCGATCATATTCAAGGGGCTGCTTGTGAAAATTTTATGAGGAGAATGGTCTTTTCGCATTTCGTTAATAAATGTTTTTGCTACTTTTTTGCGATTGACTTCTTTAAACATATCAATAAAATCAATAAAAATCATCCCTGTGAGATCCTGAAGACGTATTTGGCGTGCGATTTCTTTGGCAGCATCTACATTTGTTGTCGTAACTGTTTTTTCCAGATTTTCGCCTCCAACAAAACTTCCGGTATTTACATCAATTGCAACCAGAGCTTCGGTTTGTTGGATTACAAGAAATCCACCACTTTCAAGATACAATCTGTGAGAAAACATTTTTCTTATTTCATTTTCAATTCCGAAAGCATCAAAAATACCTGATTCTTCCTGAAAAAGCAAAACTTTTGAAAGAAGGTCAGGTGCAACTTCTTTTAATTCATCTCGCAGATTGTCCATGAACTGCTTAGAATCCACGATCACCGAATCAAGGTTTTTATGTATCAGATCGGTAATAACGTGTGAGAGCAGATCATTGTCATCATAAAGGCAGGTTGGAGCGGCTTTATTCACAAATTTATTCTCAATATTTTTCCATTTTTTTATGAGTTTGCCATATTCGTTTTTGAAATCACTTAAACTATGCCCGACTGCGTTGGTACGAATGATTAAGCCCATGTCCTTACTTCTGACCTTTTGAGTAATTTTTTTCAATCGCTTTTTTTCTTTGAAACTTTTCACTTTGCGGGAGATAGCCACATAATTTTTGTTCGGAATTAAAACCATAAATTTTCCGGGAATAGAAATTTCACCGGTTAATCTGGCACCTTTTTTCCCGATAGGAGCTTTCCCCACCTGTACAATTAATTCCTGCCCCGGCCTGAGCAATTTTCCCATTTCCAAATCGTCATAACCGGCTCGCTTAATTGTTTTTTTATCAATATCGCCGACAAGGTTCATAAAATCAGGAATTGCATCTCGATAGTGAAGTAAAGCGGTTCTTTCCAAACCTATATTAAGAAAACATCCTGCCATTCCGGGTACATTATCTTTAACAGTACCCTTATAAATATTGCCAACACATTCCTCTTCTCCCTCGCGATGATGATACAATTCTACTAAAACATCATCTTCTAATAAAGCTATTCGGTTCTCAAATGGACCGATATTTACAACTAATTCTGTTTTCATTGAAAAATCCTTTCAAAAATTTTTTCTTAACCTATTTCATCATTTTTAATCTTGTAATTCTCAATTTACTGACATCTTCGGGTGTAATTTTCAAAATTGATTGCAAAAAATCTGAAGTGCGGATACCTAAAATATTTTTTTCTACAATCAATCCATCCCCATTCGAAATTACACTATGAATTGAATCTTTTGTTAGCACTTTTTTTCCCTTTTTATTAATAAAGTGAGAAGTCTTTTCATATTCAGCAATTTTTTCATCCCAATTAAAATTGTGCTTTGAAGATAACAATAATCTTTCATTTTGAAAATTTCCCATATTTTTCGTAGAGACGAAGATTCTTTCCACTTTGTGGATGATCAAATCTTCCGGTAAATTGATTTGCATCTGTTCTAAAACAATATTTTCAGGCATTAATTTGATCAATCTAATATCGAAGAATTCATTCTTACCTGTCATTCCCAGTAATAAAGCCGGGCATAAAGAGATTTTCGGACGTCTGTTAAAACCCATTGTGTGATAAACAGGCAAACCACTTTTTCGCACAACTTGATAAATTATTTTCATCAGATCACGGTGCGAACTGAATCGCATTTTCCTGCCTTTTTCGTAGAATACACGATATTTAAAAAAAGTTGTTTGCTGAATTTTTTCAACATTTATTTTTTCAGTAAATCCCAATTTTGCCTTCTGCTTTTCCGGAAAAAGAAAACGGTTTTGAACATCTGTACAAACACCACAGTTTGAACATTTTCCCACACGACAATCAGGAGTGGTTTGTGAATTTATTGCTTTTTCGTATTCACTGACCAGAAAATCTTCTCGTATTCCGGAATCAATATGAGACCAGCACATTTTTTTCCCATTTTTTATTGCATCGGAGTAGTTTTGCAAGTCGATCCCGTTGTCTTGAGCAGCCTCTTCCCATAAAGCAAAATTGAAATTCTCATTCCAAGCATCGAACATTGCGCCTCTTTCAAACGCTCCTAATATCAATTTTCCTATTTTTGAATCTCCTCTCGAAATTACGGATTCGAGCAACGATTGCTCGTAACTATTATAACTAACCTTAACAGAGTGGTATTTTGACAGTCCTCTTTTTATACGAGAAACTTTTGCAATTATATTTTTTTTGCTGTCCAAAGGCGACCACTGGAAAGGAGTAAATGGCTTTGGAATAAAAGTGGATAGACTAATTTTTATCCGCAGATAATTTTTTAGCCTTTTGATTTTTCCCACCAAATTTATTATTGATTGAATATCATCTTCAGTTTCGGTTGGCAGCCCCAACATGAAATACAATTTTACTGAACGAATTCCAATTTTCAAAGCAAATTCGATTGAATTGATAATCTCTTCTTCGGAGATTTGTTTATTTATCACATCACGCAAACGTTCGCTTCCTGCTTCAGGTGCGATGGTTAACGTGCTTCCGATCATTTTTTTTATCGCTTGGACAAAATCTTTTTCAATCGTATCAAGTCTAAGGGATGGGAGCGAAAGTTTGGTGTGAGTTGCTTTTAGTATTGGATTCAGTTTCGCTATCAACGGTTGGATGGCGGAATAATCTGAAGTTGACAATGAATTTAAAGAAATTTCATCCCACCCGTTTAGTTTTATTTCCTCTTTGATAATATCAACAAGTAAGTTATCATCCCTTTCTCGAACCGGACGATAGATCATTCCTGCTTGACAAAATCGGCATCCACGGGTGCATCCGCGCATAATCTCGATTGCCGGACGATTATGCACAATATCAGTCAGTGGGACAAGGTGTGGAAAGTGAATTTTCGCCTTGTTATCAAAATCGGTAAAATAATTTTTCTTGATTTTCGCTGGATAATCAGCTGATTTTGGAATTACATAAGTGCCATTCGAATCATGCTTTTCTTCATAAAATTCAGGTATATATATTCCTCGTAATTTGCTAAGTTTGTTCAACCGTTCTTTTCGTGAAGCGGTTTTGTTGATTAAAAGAGATTCCGCCAGCTCGATGATAATATCTTCACCATCACCGATTACAAAAGCATCTATGAACATGGCAAGAGGCTGTGGATTAAACGCACAAGGTCCTCCGGCGATGATCAGTGGATCATGTTCACCCCGATTCTTAGAAAGCAAGGGAATTTTACTTAGTTGGAGCATCAAGAGAATGTTTGAGTTGGAAAGCTCGTACTGAAGGGTGAAACCGATAACATCAAATTCGTAGAGGGCAATTCGATTCTCAATAGAAAAGAGAGGAATATCCTCTTTTTTTAAGAATTCAATCAAGTCAACATCAGGTGTATAAACTCTATCTGCGGTAAATTTTTCAGTACTATTTAGAATAGAATATAGAATTTTAAGCCCGAGATGCGACATGCCAATCTCATATTTATCGGGAAAGGCAAGAGCAAAATTTAATGTTTTTTTTGTTATACTTTTTGCCAGACAATTCAACTCGTTATTTGCATATCTACCGGGTGCACGGAAATTGAGTAAAAAATCTTCAATCTCTACTGTTTTCAAACTTTTCATTATCTATGATTTTCGTTTAAGATATTCAGGGACTACATACCACGGGTTTGGATCGGTTTTCATGAAGTATTTTTTGTAAATGTCTTTGGTTTTGTAAACCGGTTCATATTGGCTGGTAATATTTTCCGATTTTTTTGAGGAAACGATAGAGCTTGAGTCGGTAAACGTTTGACTTATTTGAACAGAGTCAATCGGCATATCAGAATTTGATATTTTGAAAAAATTTCTTTGCAAATCTCCCTGTTTGTATAAAATTGAACCGAATGAATATAAGACGATCAAGAGTAAAATTAGCATCAATATCTTTAATGTATTTTTCGAAACAAGTATTTTTTTTTGATAATCTTTGTTTTTATCATTCTTGATTTTTGTGTTATAAGTGAGATTATGTTCTGCTTCGAACATATCAAGAATCTGTTTAATATCTGCATCCAGAAATCTGGAATAATTTATTATATTGATTTTCGCATAAGATAGGTTGATGTGATCGGTTATATTGCCGTTTTCGATAGCTATAAGAAAATGAGGTTTGATTTTTGTCTCAAGCGATACTTCATCAATGCTGATGCCCTTTTCTTCTCGCAATGCTTTCAGAAATTTTCCGGCAGAATCTTGCGAATTTTCGCGAAATCGGATTGCCATAATTACCTCTTTGCTAATTGCATATTATCATTCCGGCTACACTTCCCATAAGATCGAACATCAGGTCTTTGTAACTGAAATTATTATTTTTCTCTTTTGAATCCACAAATTCTTTTGCCAATCCCATAAGATTAACAAGACTAAAAGAAAGATATTTACATTTTGTTGAATTAATTTGGCAGATGTCGCTCATTACTTTGTAGTTCCAGCAGTAGAGAAAGCAGGCAGTTGTAAGATGAGCAAATTTATCTTTCTGTAAATAAGAATTCCCTGAATTTTGGGAGGATAAGTCTTCGCTAAAATATAATTTTTCCGCAAATAATGTAGTAAACAAACAAAAAAATAGGCACAAAGTAACTAAAATCTTTTTCATGATCTAAAATAAGGAATCACCTGATCGAATCGTATAAAAATATGTACGAAAAAGGGAATCAAAATCAATACCGTTTCTGCACTTAGATTTATCAAAGGGCAGAGCGGTTGATATTTAAATCAGGTTGTTATTCGGGTTATTTTTACGGTAACCAGAATTCCTTAATAACCCCTTCGGTGCCTTCAACAGACCATTGATTATCAATAAAATTATAAACAATAACCGCACCTGTTCTACCAAAAGGTTTCAAACTTGTAGCGGTTAGGGTTGAGTCCGTCATGTCGTAACTAAAATATTTTTTATCGTTAATGCCTTTGATATTTAACTGAGAAAGAAATGGGTAATAACCGTTTTCTTCAAAAAAAATGTCGTTTTGTTCTTGAATAAGTTCAAAAGTTGGAAGTACTTCCAGACTGATTATTTTTGTTTTCTTTTTTGCATCAATGGATGGGAAAATTATTATCACTATAATTCCCGTTATTAAAATTACCATTAAAACTTCAATTATGCTTACTCTTTTTTTCATTTCAATTATTTCCTCCAAAATATTGATAAAATATAAAATTAAAGAACTAAAAATGATTAATCGATTAAATAGAAAAATGATATTTAACTTATCATAAAATTTGAATCAAAAATCTGATTTTGTATTTTTTTGTCAAAGAATTCCAAATATTTTTACTTGTTAGTTCAATCTTAAAATATTTTTTTACACTTTTTTAATAAAACACTAAACCATCTAATGACAATTTTGAGGATAAAAGCTCACTAATTTTTGAAATAATTTGACATTAAAGCCCCATGACTTTTTTTTATATATGAAAAAAAAAGAAGTTTAAAAAATCAAATTCTAAAAACCTTAAAGGATAAACATGAAAGAAAATAAGGCATTGGTAATCGTACCAACCTATAATGAATCTGAGAATATGCCGAAGTTAATACCGGAGATCCTCAAACAAGACGAGAGAATTGAATTGCTGATCGTGGATGATAACTCACCCGATCATACAGCAGATATTGTAAAACAAGAAATAAAAAAAAATCCTCGAATTCATTTAATAGAGCGAGCTGGCAAAATGGGACTCGGTTCAGCTTATATAACAGGATTTCACTACGGTATTGAAAATAAATATGATTACATTTTAGAAATGGATGCCGATTTTTCCCACGATCCGAATGCTCTTCCAAATCTTCTCGAAGCAATTAAGACCGCTGACTTGGTAATAGGTTCGAGATATTGTGATGGAATAAATGTAGTTAATTGGCCATTTAAAAGATTGATTCTTAGTGTGTTTGCGTCAAAATATGTTCGATTTATTACAGGAATGCCCGTAAAAGATCCCACTGGTGGATTCAAATGCTTTCGCAGGAAAGTTTTGGAAGAACTTGATTTGAACAGGATAATTTCCGAAGGATATTCATTTCAGGTAGAATTGAATTACAAAACATGGAAACATAATTTTCGTATTTCCGAGATACCCATTGTATTTGAAGAACGACGTAACGGGCAATCAAAAATGTCAAAAAAAATTGTATATGAAGCAATTATTCGAGTTTGGCAATTAAGATTCTTTCCACGTTTTTGGGAGAGAATTATTATAAATAGGAAAAAAACGAGCGATGAAACTAAAAACTAATAACATTATAAAAGTAATAATTAATTATGGCGCCATTAGTGTTGGAGCAATATTAATGGCTCTCTCTCTTGTTATGTTTTTATCTCCAAATAAAATTGCTGCCGGTGGCGTAAGCGGAATAGCCGTAGTTCTAAATTCTATTTTAAATATTCCACTTGGTGTAACTATGTTGATTTTTAATATTCCCCTTTTCTTTCTCGGAATAAAATTTTTGGGGAAGCTATTTGGTGTTCGCACTCTGTTTGGCATCATTACCTTTTCACTATTCACTGATTTTTTTCAGGAAGTTTTGAAGGTTAATGCTGTTACGGAGGACACTCTGCTTGCCTCACTTTACGGTGGTTTGCTACTTGGAATCGGTCTCGGTATCGTTTTTAAAAATAAAGCATCTACCGGTGGTTCGGACATTGTAGCTCAAATATTCAATCAGAAAGGGATTTTAACAGCTGGAAACACATTTATCGTCATAGACTTTTTCGTGATCAGCTTTGCCGCTTTTTGCTTTAAAGGTGTGGAATATGCTCTCTGGGGTTTTATTGCTTTATATGTTTCTAGCAAAGTGGTGGATATAATAATTTCCGGAATGGGGCATGTGAAAGCCTGTTATGTAATTTCTGAAAAATCTGAAAAAATCAAGGAAATGATTTATGATAAAATGGATAGAGGTGTAACTTTCATCAAAGGGATGGGTGCTTATCAGAGGAAGGAGAAAAATATAATTCTCACGATAATTACAATTCGGGAAGTTGCAAAATTACGGGACATAGTTCAGGAGGTTGATCCTGATGCATTTGTGATTACCCAACCGGTGCATACGGTAATGGGAAAAGGTTTTAAAAAAGTTGAAAATGGTGTTTAAATTATTCGCAAGATGTTTGCAACGAGGACTTTAAACGCGGAACTAAAAACATTTCTTGGCTCATCCTTTCTTACGAGCCAAAAAAATAGCAAAGGACAAACATGATAAAATTAGGTGTAAACATTGATCACACTGCTACCGTCAGGCAGGCAAGAAAAACATTTGAACCTGATCCTGTGGAAGCAGCATTTGTAGCAGAAAAAGCAGGTGCCGACCAAATCACTATTCATCTTCGTGAAGATAGAAGGCATATGCAAGATCGCGATTTGAGAATTCTTCGCGAAACAATCCAAACACGCTTAAATCTGGAAATGGCTCCAACGGAAGAAATGGTTGCTATCGCAAAATCTGTTCACCCTGATTCTGTAACTCTCGTTCCGGAAAAACGTGAAGAAGTTACAACAGAAGGCGGATTAAATGTCTATATTTCAGGATTATATGAAAAGATTAAGCAACTTAAGGAATCCGGTATAACCGTAAGTTTGTTCATCGATCCGGATATCGAAACAATAAAGCAATCCAAGAAATTGCAAGCTGATGCGGTTGAATTGCATACCGGAGATTTCGCAAATGGAGAAACGGAAAAGGAGATTTTACTCGAAGTTGAACGACTCAAAAACGCTTCTTTATATGCAAAAAAAACAGGGTTATACGTTGCTGCTGGTCACGGAATAACATATTTTAATATCCACTATCTCAACGGGATCCAAGAGATTGAGGAATATAATATCGGGCATTCAATCATAGCTCGAGCTGTTTTTATCGGACTCGGAAGAGCTGTGGCTGAAATGAAGCAGCTTATTCAGCCATAACCTTACGGATGATTCCTTTGTAACTTAATCATTCCTGATTGAGAATCACTGAGACTTTCAGCCTTTGCGAAGGTTTTTAAGTATTCAAAAGGATGTGGTTATCACCGCGAACGGGATGTTTGCATTACATTTATAGAAAAAATTATTAACATGCTATTTTACATATTTATCGTAACTTTCATTTCTCTCATTTTTTTACCCTATTTCATTTTCAAATATGTTTTTAACAAAGGCGAATGGAAATGGCGACTTGGTTTTGGGAAATTTCCTTACCCAAAAACAAACCGAATTTGGATACATGCTTCCTCCGTAGGAGAAGTTAACGGAATTGAAACGTTGATCAATGAATTTGCAGATTCTCATCCTGAACAGTTCATTTATTTTTCCACAATGACCTTCACAGGACTGGAACGAGCAAAACGAATTGCTCAAAATCATCCTCAAAGAATTTTCCCATTTCTTCTACCTTTGGACATTCCCTTTGTTATTAAAAATGTTCTCAGGAATATCAAACCGCATTTGTTGATTTTGACAGAAACAGAAATCTGGCCAATTTTAATCCATTACACAAAAAAATCAGGGGCAAAAATTTTGATAATAAACGGCAGAATGACCGAGAACTCTTTTCGGAATTATCGTAAATTTTCATTTCTTTTTGAAAAAATTATCTCGCAAATTGATTTTATTTCTGTTCAAGCAAAAGTTGATAAAATCAGGTATGCCTTTTTCAAAGAAAAAAATATTGCGGTAAACGGTAATTTGAAATTTGCACTTAAACTCCCACAACCGGACACTCAAACGATAAAAAAGCGTTGGGGGATTTCATCCGATTTTGTTATAACTTTTGGAAGCAGCAGACCCGGCGAGGAAGAAGTTGTAATGCAATTGCATAAATTCCTCCTTTCACATAAAATTGAGCATCAAATTATTATCGCTCCCCGCCACCTAAATAGATTGGATGAAGTGAGGAAAATTCTCCAAAACAATGATGTTAATTTTGCTGATTTTTCTACAATATCGCAAGATATAAAGAATTTTGACATTCTCCTCATTGATAAAATGGGAGAACTCACCTCCGCATATTCAATTTCTGATATCGCAATAATCGGTGGAAGTTTTTACGATTTTTCAGGACATAATCCGTTAGAAGCAGCTTTTTTTGGAAAACCAATTCTAATGGGAAAATATCATTCCAGTTGCAAGAAATCTGTAGATCTTCTGATTGAAAATAATGCTATTCGGATAGTTGACAAGGATAGGCTCGGAGATATGGTTTTGCAACTTTATAAAAATACCGAGATGAGGAAAAGGATTGGTAAAAATGCCAAACTGGTTATGAAAAAAAACGGAGATTCGCTTCCCAATACTTTGAACCTGATAGAGAAATATATATCTTACAAATAAAAGCAGTTATCACAAATTCGTAATGATGGATAGATTACTTGA
>JAYEKN010000167.1:0-1797 GCA_034661015.1 Candidatus Cloacimonadota bacterium | reverse complement strand
ATTCCCCAAAATAACACTAATGACACGAAAAGATAATCTTACGAAAAATGTTGGGAAAATTTCTTCCGGAACTTTTCTTAGCAGAATATCCGGACTTGTTCGAGATATTGTTCTGACGCACTTTTTGGGAGTAACCCGAGTTGCAGATTGTTTCGGGATTGCATTTGTGATTCCCAATATGTTGCGGGGTTTATTTGGTGAAGGGGCTCTCGCAGCAGCATTTATTCCGGTTTATACCGAAATTAAGGAAAAACGTTCTAGGACTGAAGCAATCTCATTCGCAGTAAATCTTCTCTCTATTCTGACAATTGTATTGATTGTTTTGGTAATTCTCGGCATCCTTCTGGCTCCCTTGATAATAAAATTAATAGCCCCCGGCTTTTCTGCGGAAGCACAAATTCTCACAGCAAACCTGACCAGAATTTTATTTCCCTACCTTTTTCTTATCGGGCTTACATCTGTAATTATTTCAATATTAAATGCACACTCGATTTTCTTTTATCCGTCTCTTTCGCCGGCGATGTTGAACTTGGGGATTATTTTGCCTGTTTTGGTTTACACTTTTATCAATGATACTACACTTGTTCAAAAGGCAATGCTGTTTAGCGGTGGGGTTCTTCTCGGTGGTGTATTTCAGCTAACTGTAAATTTACACCTTATTCGCAAGATCGGTTATAAATTCAAATTTTTCATTAATTTGAAGCAGGAGGAATTAAAGGGAGTTTGGCGACGAATGGTTCCGGGAATTATCGGAATCGGCATTCGCGAGGTGAATGTGGTGGTTGATACGCTTTTGGCATCTATGCTTGTAACCGGCACCGTAGCAGCTCTTCAATATGGAAATAGACTGATGCAATTGCCACTTGGTGTTTTTGGGATGGCTCTCGGGGCTGCTGTTTTGCCGCTTTTTTCTAAGCATACTGCCCATAACGATATTCAGGGATTGAAAAAATCTATCGAGGATTCGCTGAATATGATCATTCTGATAATGCTGCCGATCATTGCTCTGATCCTCGTGCTCGGCAAGGATATGATTGCTGTGGTTTTTCAACATGGTGAATTTGGAGTGAAGGCTTTGAACATGACGTTTTCCGCACTTGTCTTTTATTCTTTCGGCTTACTTTCGCATAGTTCGGTGAGGATTTTTGCTACGGCTTTTTTCTCCCTGAAAAACACAAAAAAACCCATGCTAATTTCTGCTGTTGCCGTGATTTCAAACATTATTTTGAATATTATATTGATGAAATTAATGCAGCTGCGTGGACTCGCTCTTGCCACTTCGATTGCTGCTACTATTCAAGCGACCATTCTTTTCTTTGCTCTTCGGAAAAAGATCGGGAAAATTGATCTGCGGGTTATTTCAATAAATTTTGTAAAAATAATTTTTCTGTCTGTGCTTCTCGGACTTGGTTTATATTATCTTCAGGATAAATTATCAGTTTTTGATTTTCATGGTCGCTGGTTTCTGCTGGGAAAAGTTATTCTCCTGTTTACGATTGCTGTATTAATTTATATTCTGGGGTTAAAAATTTTACGGATAGATTCTGCAAAAAAGATTTATCACGATTTTAAAGCGTAACGCAAACATCCCTGTTTGCATTAACGAACAAGATTTCGGGGTTTGCGATTACTCTTTTTTCACATAAGGCTGATGCCTTATGCTACAAATATTTCGCACCGATGGTGCTGATTTAATATTTGATATTTGTTTGATCTTTGAATTTTGTCATTAAATTTTTTTCGTGTATTTCGTGTATTTTGTGGTCATTTTTTTCCCTTCTCCCTTTTCCCTGTTTT
>JAYEKN010000166.1 GCA_034661015.1 Candidatus Cloacimonadota bacterium | reverse complement strand
ACAAAAATATTTATTCAAAAAAGTCATTAGTGAAAATTCGAGTCAATTAGTGGCATAAAATATGAAAAAAATCATTGTAGTTCTATTCATCTCATTATTGTTTTCGCAAATTGCTAATGCGGAAATAACTTCTCCAAAAGAGTTGATCGTCAGATTTGAGGATGAAGCAGACATAAATGGAAAAAATACAGGTTTCGTTCATTTTGATTCCATTATGGAAAAATATTCTGTTGTTTCCATAGAACCTATTTTGCAATCTCAGAATTATTTCATCTATAAAGTAATTTGTGCCAAGGATATTAATTTTCAGGAAATAAAAAATCTTACTGCTCAAAGAGGTGAGGTTGTCTATACTCAACCAAATCATCTCAACGAAATGTTCTATCTTGTTCCCAATGATCCGCGATATTTTGAGCAGGAATGGGTTTTTTCAGCAGTAAAAGCTAATACCACTTGGGAATATGAAAAAGGAAATGAGCAGATTGTTATCGGATTGATTGATTCCGGTGTGGACTATAATCACCCTGATCTGGCAGATAATATTTGGCATAATTCGGGTGAAATGGGGCTTGATAGTCAGGGACAAAACAAAGAGACCAACCTAATTGATGACGATGGAAACGGTTTTGTGGACGATTGGCAAGGCTGGGATTTTACAGACACAGACATTATTGATGCACATGGGGATTGCAGAATTCGCGACAATGATCCGCTTGATGATCTGGGGCATGGAACACATTGTGCTGGGATTATGGGTGCCAGAACAAATAATAATCTCGGTGTGGCAGGTGTTTCATGGTTTGGGAAAGTTATGAATCTGCGAGCTGGATTTAAAGTCCAAAACAGCGGTTATCTCGAAGATGACGATGCTACTGCTGCGATGGTTTATGCTGCCGATAACGGAGCACAAATAATCAATATCAGTTGGGGAGATACCGAGCTATCTCCAATTATAAAAGATGTATGCGATTATGTTTATTCTATGGGTGTAGCAATTATTTCATCTTCCGGAAATGATTCCGGCGGTCAAAATAATTATCACCTTTTTTATCCGGCTGCCCTTGAAAATGTGATTTCTGTAGGAGCGATTGATGAATCCCTGGAAAGATGTTCTTTTTCTTGCTATGGTGAAGGTCTGGATCTCGTGGCTCCAGGAGCTTTGATACTCAGCACAGCACTTGATAATGAGTATCAGGAAATGAGCGGCACTTCAATGGCAGCTCCTTTTATATCCGGTGTAACTGCTTTACTTTTGTCAAATATTCCCACTCTTACAAATAACGAGATTTATTCTCTTCTAAAAATTTCCTGTGATGATCTTGGTGAAGATGGTTATGATAATTATTTCGGTCATGGAGTGATTAACTCAAATCTGCTTTTGCAAAATGCAAATCTGGGAGTGATACCGGAAGTAGTGATATCTTCACCTGTTACAGAACAAGGATTTAATTGTGATTTTCCGGTTGTAGGAATTGCTTTCTGTCCCGATTTTTTTAAATATACCGTTACATTTTCTACAAAATCCAATCCGCAAGAAGAGGATTGGTTCGATGTTGTAACACATAATTCCCAACCACAGCCATATTTTTCCCAGATCATAAACGATACTCTCGCTTATTTCAACACTGCCGGCTTGGCTGATTCTACCTATTATATACGATTAGCCGCCTATGATATTCACGGAAATATATTTATTGATATTGTTCAAATTAATATTGATCAAACTCCACCGCAATTTATTCCGAACGCCACCGGATATTGCCAAAGGTACGATTTTGATGAAAACGCTTATTTTGTTCTCTCAGCAGCTAATGAACCTGTAAGGTTTACGGCAAAATGTTTTTCATCCACACTTGATACTGTAACTATGATTTCCTCCAGATTTTCCGACTATACTTCGCTACGACTTCCGGATAATCTTCCACAGGATGACCTTTCATTCTATGTAAAAATCGAGAATAAAACCGATTTGATTAATGTGAGTGAAATTTTTTCAAATTCAATTTCGATTGCAAATTATACTGTTCCCACGAATGGATACGAGAAATATTTGAGTCATTCCGGAGGCGTTTATTTGTGTGAAGCGCGAGATGCGAATCACAATAATAAACAAGATCTGGTTTTTATGGAGTTTCCGGAGAGCGGAAATGTTGGTTCTGTTTGTTTCTGTGAAGATGAAAATAATTCCCTTGTTACAAAATTTGTAATGCAAGACAAATTTCAACCTTGGAGTTTGGGTGATACAAACGGAGACGGAAGAACGGAAATTGTGGGGAATATTGGGGATTCCCTTGTGGTTTATGAAGCCTCATCTTCTCAAAATTATCCTAATACTTTTATTTTCGGAAGTAGAGATATAAGCGCATTATATGGATGTGTTTTCTACGATCTGAATGCTGACGGATGCGATGAACTGCTCGTTAATACTTTCCTAGATAATTCCAGAACCGCCTATCAAATTTATACACGTGTCGGAAATCAATTTGTGTATGCTCAAAGATGGCTCTTGAATGATACTCCCACTTTTTCCAGAAACGAGTTAACGGCTCACCCACAATTTGGCTATCTTGATGGAGATGATAAATTGGATATTTTACTATCCGATGTTGACGGGGATATTTTAATTTTTGAAGTGATAGATAATGAAACAATGAATATTGCAATTGTTGATACGCTCCATATTCCGGTTGGACACGCTTATTATTGTGGGATTGGTGATTTAACCGGCGATGGAATGAATGAGTTTATTGTTGGCGGTTACAACGATGATATTATGAATCCCAATAATCAGTTCTGGTTATATGGTGCTTTTGCTTCTTCAGATGACAATGAATATTATCTTTTGGATTACACCCAAATTTCCGGAGTGAATTCTTCCAATGGAATGTGCGTTGCAAACGTGAATGCTGATAGTTTGCAAGACGAGGTGGTAATAGCTGCTGCTCCGGATATTTATGTTTTTGGAATGGAAGATGGAAAATTTCAGGCAAAATGGGTAGGGGATTCGTATCGTTCTTATTATCCTGTACCTGTGGATTTCAACAATAATGGTATTCACGAATTAGCATTTAACCAATATAATGAACAGGATGAGTTGGATTTAGTCATTTATAAATTTGACGAAGATATGCCAAGTATTCCCACTCCCCAAAATTTTCATGTCTATCCTTTGAATGACCATTCTGTGCAACTTACTTGGAATCTTCAAGATAATATAGAAGGCTTCAATATTTATCGCACAACTTCTTTTGACTCAACGGTTACTCATTCGATTTCTGCCACCACGACTTCATTTGTGGATACAATCGTGATAAAAGACTCTCTCTATCATTATCAGATTTCTGCTTTTTTTGGTGGAGAAGAAAGTTATCCGACCTTAGAAAAAAATGCGATTCCATATCCAGCACCGATTGTGGATTCCGTCTCAATGATCGCCCTTAATTCTGTAAGTTTGCATTTTGATAATCCCTTGAGTTTTTCTTCAACAAATCTGACAAATTATCAGATTGAAAATTATGGGTATCCACTTTCAGCAATTCTAACTCAAAGCAACATGCGAGTTATTCTAACATACGATTCAATCTTTGAACCGGAATTAGCACCTTTTACTATTCATTTGCAAAATATTGAGGGCATTTTACATACACCGATGCAAGACAGTTTGTTGGCTTTTGATTTTCAAACTGATATTCATTCACCATATATTGAAAGCTGTTCAATGGATGGTAAAAGCAAAATTGAATTAACATTTAGCGAGTATGTTCAAAATGAATCTGCCATGGTTTTACAAAATTACAATCTAATTTTTCCGGTTGGTTATGAAAATATTACTGTTTCTAGCATTGAACATAATGGAGACAAAGTAATTTTGTTTTTATCGGATGAACTTGGAACTACAGGTAATTCATATTTTATCAAAGTGTTCAATATTAAGGACTTGGCTGGAAATATAATTTTACCGGGGAAAAATCTAATTAAAATTTCATTGCCGATCAAGAATCTTCATGCTGTAAAAGTGGGACCAAATCCTGCAAAAGCTACTTGTGAAGAAATATATTTCAAAAATCTTCCCACAACCGGAAATGCAGAAGTTTATATTTATAATTTTGCCGGCAATTTGACAAAAAAACTGTCGAATCCGCAACTTTCGGAGGATTATAATACCATAGTTTGGAATATGAAAAATGCTGCCAATAAAGAGGTTGCATCCGGTGTGTATTTCTATATGATAAAATATTCTGATGATTTTAAACACGGGAAAATAGCGATAATAAGATAAAAATAATATGAACCACAAAAACGTAAAAAATTTGTTAAATAATTTAGTGGCAAAGAAGGTATTAGAAAATGATTTTATATGACTGGAAGCAAAGACTAAAAAAAGACTCCAAAGATTTTGTAGAAAATAAAATTCCTGCGAAAGATTATGATTTTGAGATAATTTATAATGCTTATCCCGAAAGAGTTGATGGTGAGATATCCGGTGAAATAATAACCTATGTTGCCAAACAGATGGGAAGGTATATGACTGTTGAGCCGGAACCATTTTTACCTTTCCTTAAATTTATCAGAAAAAATAAAAAAGATGTAGGCGTAAAAGTTTATAACTACATCATGAGGGATATTATAAAGAAAAATCCGGGTGAATATGACGACCTGTTTGTGAATTTTATAAAATCTGAGAAGGATTATTCTGCTTTAAGAAACATGTTTGATTTTTTGATCTTTCCCTTACTCAAAAAACATCCTGATAAATACGTTGATAAAATAATTGGTTGGATCAATATTAAATCTTCGGATATTCTTATTAAAAATATTTTCAGAATTATTTGCAGATATTTGCAAAGTGATAAAACAAAAGTACGGGGAATTTTTCAGAAATGCGAATCTTACTGGAATATTAATAACGAAGCCATAAGAGATGGAAATATTAAATTGCTGAAGACGATTTTCAAGGTTGATGAGGACTATTATCGTGAGATTTATGGAACATATAAATCTACTTATAATCCCAATTTTGTTGAGATTCTTTCTCACGCTATTTGTGAAAATGTAAAGATAATTGAAGAGGATATAAAAAATTGGGAAGAAAGTGGAAATACTCGCATAAAGGAAGCCGGAAAAGTAGCACGAAGAAATATAGAAAGATTGAAAAGATAGTTTCTGCGATAAAAGGAATTACAGCAAATGGATAAAGTTTATATATCCCCAGAGGGATTAAAAAAGTTGAAGCAAAAGCTGAAACGCATGATTGAAGTGGAAAGACCGGCTGTTATCATGGATATAGCCACAGCTCGCGAGCAGGGAGATTTAAGTGAAAATGCAGAATATACTGCCGCAAAAGAACATCAGAAATTTCTTGAAGGTGAAATAGCAAAATTGCAAATGAAATTTGCTGCTCTCAGAGTTGTAAATATGGATGAAATAAATAAAAACGAAGTCCGATTTGGAGCGAAACTTGAATTGTTCGATTTGAAAAGAGATGTAATTGTAAATTATAAAATCGTAGGTGAAGACGAAACCGGTAAAGAAGGGAATATGAGAAAAATATCCTGCAAAGCTCCGATCTCCAAGGCATTGTTGGGGAAAAAAATGGGGGATGAGGTTGAAGTAAAAGCACCGGTTGGAATTTTGAAGTATAAAATAAAAAGCATAAAATATTAGGAGAATTGATATGGCTAAGCATAAGATTGCATGGTTGCCCGGTGATGGAGTTGGCAACGACGTGATGGAAGCAGCAAAGATCGTCTTGGATAAAATTAATCTGGACGCTGAATATATTCACGGTGATATTGGTTGGGAATTTTGGAAAAAAGAGGGCAACCCTTTACCTGATCGAACTGTCGAATTGCTTGGTAATGTGGAAGCAGCTCTCTTCGGAGCGATTACTTCCAAACCGAAAGAAGAAGCAAAAAAGGCACTCGCTCCCGAATTGCAGAATAAAGGATTGACCTATTCCAGCCCGATAGTGGGACTTAGACAAAGATTCAATCTGCATACAAATTTACGTCCTTGCGTTTCATTCAAAGGGAATCCGCTAAATTATCGTGATGATATTGATCTTGTGATTTTTAGAGAAAATACAGAGGGTTTATATTGTGGAGTAGAATTTCATCCGACTCCCGAAGCGGTTTTCAGTACATTGAAAGAAAATCATAAAAAAATGGCAAAATTTGAAGGTACAGCACTTGATGATTTGGCAATTTCCTGTAGAATTTTCACACGAAAAGCCTGCAGTCGAATTGTCAGAAATGCTTTTGAATATGCAAAAAAGCATGGGTATAAAACCGTTACGGTTGTAGAAAAACCTAATGTTATCCGAGAAACTTCCGGCTTGATGGTGCGCGAGGCTCGAAAAGTTGCAACAGAATATCCCGGTATTGAACTTTGGGAAACGAATGTAGATGCTATGGCAATGTGGCTGATTAAAAATCCTCAAAATTATGGAATATTAGTTTCAAGTAATATGTTTGGAGACATTATTTCCGACCTTTCAGCACAGCTCGTGGGCGGACTTGGGTTTGCAGCAAGCGGAAATATTGGTGATGATTTAGGCGTTTTCGAACCAACTCATGGAAGTGCTCCCAAATATGCCGGGCAATATAAAGTTAACCCGATCGCTATGCTGATTTCCACAAAACTTATGCTCGATTTCATTGGTGAAAACGAATATGCCGATGCTCTTTTTAAGGCAATTGCAGAAGTTATTGAAGAAGGAAAAGTGAGAACTTATGATCTTGGTGGAAATTCCACAACTCTCGAAGTAGCACAAGCTGTCGCAGATAAATTATAGGTGTAAAGCAATTGCTGACCTGCTGAATTGCTGAAAAAAATAATACTAAAGAACAACAAACCAAAAACCGGGATTAAAAACTCCCAGAAGGATATTTATGTCAAAAGAAAAAAGTAAAGCAGAAAAGTTGCAAAAAAAATTAGCGTATAAGAAAAAGAATTTTTGGGAAGACGTTTCCGAAGATGAGAAAAAGGTAGCTTTGGATTTCTCCCATGATTATATTGATTATTTGAATAAAGGAAAAACAGAAAGATTTGTTATTGAAAATACAAAGAAAATTCTAACTGAAAATGATTTTATCGAAGCAACCGGTTCTCTTCCCAAAGATGCAGAATCAATTTTCCGCATAAATCACAAGAAAAGTCTGGCAATTGTGCGATTTGGGAAAAAAAATATCTCGGAAGGCTTCAAACTAATTGTTGCTCACGTAGATTCACCGCGAGTTGATTTTAAACAAGTTCCATTTTATGAAGATCCTACGGCTAAACTCTTGATGATTCACACCCATTATTATGGTGGAATTAAAAAATACCAATGGATGTCAATTCCTCTTGCTATCTGCGGAACTGTAGTGAAAGAGGACGGAACGTGCATCGAGATTAACATCGGGAATCAGGCAGATGATCCTGTGTTTACTTTCGCTGACCTTCTTCCACATCTCGCTCAAAGTCAATACAAGAAAAAAATCGGTGAAGCCATAGATTCCGAAAAATTAACCTTACTCTTCGGTTCGATTCCCTATCCTGACGAAGATGTTAAAGAGAAGATCAAGTTAAATTGTCTTGCCATTCTCCACGATAAATATGGAATCACAGAAGAGGATTTCATTAGTGCGGAATTGGAAATTGTACCTGCATTTGCCGCCCAAGATGTTGGACTTGACAGAAGCATGGTGGGCGGCTACGGGCATGATGATCGTGTTTGTGCCTATACTTCCCTCAAAGCAATTTTGGATACGGAAGCACCCGAATATACTTCGATAGTTTTTTTGGCTGACAAAGAAGAGATAGGCAGCGAAGGAAACACTGGAGCACAATCCGATTTTATCATTGACTTTATCTCCGATGTTATTGAGCATGAAGGTCTGGATAGTGCGAAAATGCTGAAAAAAGTAATGTTGAACTCCCAAATTCTTTCAGCTGATGTAAGTGTTGGAATAAATCCGGCATTTGCAAACGTCCATGAAAAAGATAATGCGGCTCTCATTGGCTTCGGAGTTGTTCTCACAAAATTTACCGGTTCACGTGGAAAAGGTTCTTCAAATGATGCGAATGCGGAATTCGTAGCAAGAATTCGTAATCTTTTCAACCAAAACAATGTTTGTTGGCAAAGTGCTGAACTGGGAAAAGTGGACGAAGGTGGTGGTGGGACGATTGCAAAATATATGGCTAATTATGGTCCTGAAGTTATTGATTGTGGTCCTCCTGTTCTCGCAATGCATTCTCCTTTTGAGATTGTAAGCAAAGCTGATGTGTTCTCCTCATACAAAGCCTACAAAGCTTTTTTTAATAATTAAGATGTTGCAAAAAAATTAATCTCAAAGAGAACGAAGAATATAGAGAAAAGATAAAATAAAAAACACGAGGTAGTTGTGAAAAAAAATGTCTCGATGATTCACCCGAAAAAAATCTGGATTTTCTGTTTCCTCTTCCTTATCCTTGCCCAATGCTCATATACTAAGCGATATAAAAATGTTGACTCAAGAATAACCGGTAATTCTCAAGCAGTGGATTCTTTGACAATCCAAATTAAATCTGCTCAAGAACAAATTGAAAAGTTTAGAGTTTTATTTGATAAAAAAGTTCAATTGATCGATGCAAATATCGGAACAAGTAAGTCGCTTCGAGCAAAAATTCGCGGCTTGGAAAATTCAGTAAACGCTCTCGAATCGAAACTTCAACAACAAGACGCGGCTATTGTGGAAATTACGGAAGAACCAGATGATACGAAAGTAGTCAGCAGTGTAAAAGAATATCCTGTATTGGAAAATCCTACTCCGGAAAAAATCTACCAACGAGCCCGTGAGTATTATAAAGATGGAAAATATCAGGAAAGTATTGGGGGTTTTTCCCAAATTATACATGATTATCCGGAAAATGATCTGGCTCAAAATTCTCAATATTGGATTGGTGAATGCTATTACTGTCTGGAACAATATGAAACTGCAATGTATAGCTTCGATAAAGTGATTTCGAATTACTCGTTTACAGATAAAACCGTGGATGCTAAGTTGAAAATCGCTCTCTGTCTGATTGGCATGAAAGAATACCAAGGTGCTTTAACTCAGCTAAAAGAAATTCGAGAGACTCATCCCGGTTACCACAATATTTTATTAGTAGATGAGAAAATTGACTTATTAGAAAATCAATAATCGAAAGGTTTAATTTACATTATGAAATTTAATATTCAAAAATTGCTTGTAATAATTTTTGCCATTTCCATCGTTGCTTGTGCACATCATCAGAAGGTTGACAATATGACAATCTCCCGGAAAATGCAGAAAGCCGATCGACTTTACGACAATCATAAATATAATCGAGCAAAAGATATTTACGAAATTATTACTTTTGAAAGCAGGGGTGATACTCTTATCCGAAAAGCACAATTCAGATTGGCAAATTCCTATTTTCATTTGAAACTTTACGAAGATGCTATTTATGAATATCAGGAATTACTGCGTCTTTATCCGCTATCAAGTTATGCCCAAAATTCTCTTTTTATGTTGGGTAAAAGTTATTACAAAATCTCCAACCCACCTTCTTATGATCAAACCGAGACAATAAAAGCAATCGAATATTTTATTCAGTATCTTAGCAATTATCCAGATGCAGAGAACGGTGCAGAAGCAGAAAACATAATTTACACTTGCAGAAATAAATTACTTGAGAAAAAATACGATAACGCCGATTTGTATTTTATAATGGGGTATTACAACGCTTCGCTGATGTATCTCAAAGAGATTCTTGTCTTAAACCGGACTTCTGACATTGATGAAAAGTCCTCAATCCTTGCTGCAAAAATTTATATTGATCAAAAAGATTGGGATTCACTTGCGATTTTACTGGAAAGATTTCGGAAAAATTATCCGAATCATCCTTATATTAAAGTTATTGAGCAATTTATTGTTGAATAAGGGGACGGTTGTTCACATTGCACCCGGGAGCATATAAAAATCAATATATTTATTAGATTTTTAGTGTTTGGTGTTACAAAGATATCCTTCATATGAAAATCGGAATACTTGGCGGAACTTTTGACCCTATCCATTTTGGTCATTTGAAAATTGCAGAATATTGCAAAAATGAGCTTGGCTTGGATCAAGTGTTCTTTGTTCCATCCGGTAATCCTCCCCATAAAAAGCCGGTAGCATCCTATAAACAGAGAAAAGAGATGCTTGCTCTGGCACTTGAAGGTAAAAACGGTTTTAAGTTGCTCGAACTGGAAAGAAGTGATGATAATTCCAATTCTTACACCTATCACACTTTGATAAAATTACAGAAGTTATATCCTGCTGACGATCTATATTTCATTATCGGTGAAGATAATGTTCCCGAGATTAAAAATTGGTTTAAATTTAAAAAACTGCTGCAACTTGCCCAATTTGTGGTTCTGAGCAGAAATATAAATGACCGGTTTCAAAAAGGACCATTAGATTACATTGATAAATTAAAATTTATTGAAATCCCTAAAATCCCAATTTCCTCACAGGAAATTCGGGAAAAATTGACCAATGGAGTATCAATTGAAAAACTGGTACCCGAAAAAGTATTAACATATATTATAAATAATTCCGAATATTCGGAACGAAAAAGAGGTAATATGAAAAAGCAAGTATTTTATTTTGGAAAAACACAGGTAGATGGTGATAAAAGTTTGAAAGAACTACTTGGCGGCAAAGGTGCAAATTTGGCGGAAATGTGTAGCATTGGCATTTCTGTTCCCCCCGGATTTACACTCACTACGGAAATTTGTAAATATTTTACTGAGCACGAAAATAATTATCCCCTAAATTTGCGAGAAGAAGTTGAAAACAATCTTAAAAAATTGGAAAATGAGATGGGCATGAAATTGGGTGATCCCAACAATCCTTTACTCTTGTCGGTTCGATCCGGTGCTGCTCAATCTATGCCCGGAATGATGGATACGATTCTTAATTTGGGCTTGAATGATTCGGTCGTGGAAAAATTTGGTGAAGCTTCAAATAATCCCCGTTTTGCCTGGGATGCTTACCGCAGACTTATTCAGATGTTCGGTAATGTTGCTCACGGAATTGATGGTGAATATTTTGAAGAAATTCTAACTCAGATAAAAAGAAAGAAAGACCTTTCCGTTGATTTGCAATTATCAACGGAAGATTTAAAGATGATTGTCGCCCAATTCAAAGAAGTTTATAAAACGCAACTTGGGCACGAATTCCCTCAAGACCCCAAACAACAACTATGGGAATCCATTGATGCTGTCTTTGGTTCATGGAATAACAAGCGTGCTATCGAATACCGAAAAATAAATTCGATTACCGGTTTGCTGGGAACTGCGGTAAATGTTCAAGCAATGGTATTTGGAAATATGGGTAACGATTGTGCTACCGGAGTTGCTTTTACACGAGATCCTTCCACAGGTAAAAATGAATTTTACGGTGAATTTCTCGTTAATGCTCAGGGGGAAGATGTGGTTGCAGGTATCCGTACACCCCAAGAGATCACCCAAAAAGGTTCAAAGAATTGGGCAAAAAATGCAAATGTTCCCGAAGATGAGCGAAAAGAAAAATATCCTTCCTTAGAGGAATTGATGCCCGAAGTTTACAAAGAACTTTATACAATCCAAAAAAAACTTGAAAACCATTATAAAGATATGCAGGATTTGGAATTCACGATTCAAAAAGGTAATCTTTTTCTTCTCCAAACCAGAACAGGTAAACGCACCGCCCACGCCGCCGTAAAAATTGCTGTAGATATGGTAAAAGAAGGTATAATTGATAAGGAAATCGCTATTATGAGAATTGATCCTGCCCAACTCGACCAATTACTTCACCCAAGTTTTCGGGATGCTGAAAAGAAGAAAGCCATAAAAGAAGGAAGGTTGCTTGCAAAAGGACTTCCTGCTTCCCCAGGTGCAGCAGTTGGAAAAGTTGTATTCACATCAGAGGATGCAGTAAAAGCAAAAGAACAAAATGTTCCGGTGATTCTTGTCCGAAAAGAGACTTCTCCTGAAGATATTTCAGGGATGCATTCTGCAAATGGAATCCTCACCCAACTTGGTGGAATGACTTCTCACGCTGCTGTTGTAGCAAGAGGAATGGGAAAATGTTGTGTTGCAGGATGCGGTGATATTTCTTTCACAGAGCAGAAGGACAAGTCTCTTTGTTTTATTGCAAATGGCGAAGAAATTCATGGCGGCGATTTTATCTCTCTTGATGGTGGAACCGGTGAAGTTATCAAGGGAAAAATCGGTACGGAAACACCAACGTTTTCTAATGAGTTCAATGAATTAATGGACTGGAGTGATGAGATTAGCAAACTTGAAGTTCATGCAAATGCAGATAATCCCAAAGATTCAACGGTTGCCAGAAGATATGGTGCAAAAGGAATCGGATTATGCCGAACAGAACACATGTTTTTTGAAGAAGACAGGATTGATTATGTGCGTGGTATGATTCTAGCTGAAACAGAAGCAGATCGCAAATATCCTCTTTCTGAATTAAAAAAAGTACAAATTGAAGATTTTAAGGGAATATTGGAAGTGATGCAGGGATTTCCTGTAACCATTAGACTTCTCGACCCTCCTTTGCATGAATTTTTGCCAAAAAGTGATGATAAAAAGGGTATTGAAAAGTTGAGTCAAAAATTCGGTAAATCCCTTCTTGACATTAAATCAACAATTAATAAATTAAAAGAATTCAATCCCATGCTCGGACATCGGGGCTGCCGACTCGGAGTAACTTTTCCAGACATTTATAAAATGCAGGTTGAGGCAATAATCGAGGCTTCCTGCTATTTGGTGGGAAAAGGTGTAGATGTTCAACCGGAAATTATGATTCCGCTCGTCTGCGATGTTAGTGAATTCTCATTTATCGAAGAATTTGCACGCAAACTCGCTGACGAAATTATCAAAGAAAAAGGCGTGAATCTTCATTATAAGATTGGAACTATGATTGAAATTCCTCGTGCTTGTCTTGTTGCTGATGAAATCGCAAAAGAAGCTGAATTTTTCTCTTTCGGGACAAATGACCTAACCCAAATGGGCTTTGGCTTTTCGCGTGATGACGCTGGAAAATTCCTAAAACAATATGTTGAAAAAGGTTTGCTGGAAAATGATCCCTTCCAATCCTTAGATCAAAAAGGGATTGGGCAGTTGGTGAAAATTGCGGTTGAAAAGGGACGTTCCGTAAACAAAAACCTAACTATCGGAATCTGCGGTGAACATGGTGGAGAACCCAAATCCATAGAATTTTGCCATAAAGTTGGCTTGGATTATGTTAGTTGCTCCCCATTCCGAGTTCCAATTGCAAGATTATCCACAGCACAAGCAGAAATAAAAAATAGCTAAATTTGACTTTATTTTATCTGATGGTCAATTATTGTTATATTTGATGGGTGATTAGCTCAGTTGGTTAGAGCACTACGTTCACATCGTAGGGGTCACTGGTTCGAGTCCAGTATCACCCACCATTTTTTTTGTTTTAGTAGAAATTATAGGTATTTAAACTCACCCCCAAACCCCCTCTCTTGAAAAAAGAGGGGGTTTTCCCCTTCTTTTTGAAGAGAAGGGACTAGGGGTTGAGTTGAAAAAAATTGAAATAATGTTCATAATATATTCAAAATTAAGGCAGGTTTTATAAGATTTATTAGAGGGCTGTATATTGCAAAATTTATTATATGTTTGTAATCCGCCGGGAAGCGGACAAATTTTTTTTATATTTCTTGAGTTATGAAGAAATGTGGTGATGGTAAATAAATTTAAAAAATTGTGTGCGGTAATTCTAACGATAAAATTCCCCTTGCTCAAAAATGCATGTGAGAATAAAATTTAATTCTTTCCGCTGAAAATATTCTCATAAATAAAACCTCTGAATTTTTTCAAAATAATTGATTAATAAAACCTGATATTATAATTTTGGCGTATAAATTTTAAGGAGTTTGTATGAAAGAGAATGTAAAGTATATCTGTAGTATTTGCGGCTACGTTTATGATCCGGTAGAAAATGAAGGAATTCCCTTTGAGGAATTACCTGAATTTTGGTTATGCCCTATTTGTGCGGTTGAGAAAGATATGTTCAATAAATTGGATGATTAGATAGCAAAGGGATAGGCACAAGTAGGAGAAACGCAACGGAATTATAAATTTGCTATAAGAAAATATTGCAATGA
>JAYEKN010000165.1 GCA_034661015.1 Candidatus Cloacimonadota bacterium | reverse complement strand
TGGCAACTGAAATAGCTGCATAACTAACGATTACGATTGTGATAATCGCAATAATCCATTTTTTGTCCGAAATTAATCGGGATTTCTTTTTGTTTTTCATATTTCCTCCGAAATAATTTTTGATAACTTGTGGGAAATTGTTATCTAATTTTGTGTGAGAGAAATGAAATAAAATGGTTTAAAATTTTTTGAGAATAGATACAAAAGGCGAAGTGATGTCGCACCTACGGTGCTGTTTTTTTTGGCTTTACATATCCCAATGGCTGACGCCATTGGCTACAAATGTGTCGCCCCGATGGTGCTGTTTTTTCCGTACTTTCTGAATATTTCAATATCACGAGGAGACTCGTGTACCACATCACTTAGCAATAACAAGTGGACAGTCATCCTTAAAAGTACCCATTATTTTTTCCATATTCACTGCTTCCATTAAAACCCAACTATTTTCTGTTTTATAGATCCAAAATCAGATTCTGCTTCAATATCGCAATATTTGATTATATCTTCTTGGTTTATCCTTTTTAACCTTCTCGAAGCCCCTTCTATGCAGGCGTTTCGGACAATTATTTTTATTTGACCACCGGTTAAGCGATAGTTTGCAGCGAGGAATTTAATATCGATTTCCGATGCACCGGAAATTGTTAGTGGCAAATGCAATTCCCATAATTTTTGCCGTTCTTCGCCTGATGGAAATGGAAATTCTAACTTGAGCTGAAATCTTCTACTAAATGCTTCATCTAAATTTTTTCTCATATTTGTGGTTGCAATGAGAATACCGTTTAGATTTTCAAATCCTTCCAAAAAAAGATTTTGCATAGAATTATGCATCCGATCAACCGACGATTTTATCTTTTCCGTTCGATTCATCAAAAATTGATCCGCTTCATTTAGCAATAGAATTGGTGGATTTTTCATCCTGTTTACAATCCGTGCAAACAAAGAAAACATCTTACGAACATTTTTTTCACTGTCGCCCACCCATTTGGATTGAATTCTACTAACGTCTGTGATGAGAAGTTTTTTATTGAGACTTTCCGCTATAGCACCAGCAGCAAATGTTTTACCCGTGCCAGGTGGTCCATAAAACAACATCAGCATTCCAGAACCGGTATTTTCGTTGGGATGATCAACCGCTCGGATACCTTTGTCAAAAAGTCCCCATTCCTGAAGAGTTTCAGCGATATTTTTATGGTATTGATTCATAGAAAAACGGATTGTGTTTTTTATCTGTTTAGGTAGAATAAGATCAGCGAAAGTTTGGGATGGTGTGGCTATTGTAAAAATATCATTTCCTTTTAAAATCCGATTCAATGTTTCATTCTCATTCACAGGCGATTTCATAATAATGCGTCTGAGGATATCGGGAGATATGCGGATATTAGGTTGCGAACGGAAAAAAAATCCTTCAGATATTTCTACCAATCCTTTTTTTACAAGTTTGGATTCATCGGAAATATATTTTTTATTTTTAAACAAATCCTGATGATCTATGCTTATCAATTGAATTATTTCTTGGGTATTGCATCCATTATTTTCTAATTCTTCCTTTGCAAGGTACACAATTATTTTAGCCTCAATTTTATCAAGGTTGTATTCATCTATCAATTCGAGAAGAGGAAATTTTTTATCCGTATTTGCCAATCTGCTTTCAATCTGTTTTTCCCATTTAACTATTTCCGAAAATTTAGCTGCTTCTTTACCGGCGAGGTCGAATAAATTAAATATAGGATGATGTGAACGAAGTTTCAAATCAGCAACCTTTTCCAGATAAGAAAACCAATAGTTGAGAAGTTCACGATTATTTTGAAAAGATTTTTGGCTAAAATCATCTTGACTTTTGTTTTCTGCTAAAATAACTTCCTTGAAATCGGGATGAATCTCAATAACATTTTCCAAAAGGTATTGACTGGAAAAATTCGAGTCTGGTTTTTGCTTAATAAAATGCGTTTGTTTTACATCCCAATTATCTTCTGGATTGATAGCAAAAACTTTCTTATCCAAAAGCGAAATAATATCATCCAAATGCTCAATTTTTTGCGATACCTTTTTATAAAGTATTTTTAAAATATCGAGTGAAGCAAAACCTACCCTGTAATTTTTTACCGTTTCAAACCACGCATAAGCAATAATGATGATATCCGTTTGGGATAGATGATACTTTTTTATAGAATGTGTCTGCTGAAATTGTTTTATCAGTTTGGAAATTTCGGGATTGGAAAGATATTCGTTGTTCTGTTTTCCCACAATTAATTCTGCAATTTTGATTAAAATGATAAATGGTTTTTTCACTTTTCTTCTCCTTCCAGATGTTTTTAATTATATTATTATTCTTCGTGCTGTTCTTCCAATTTTTCATAATACGCAACGATTTCAGAGAGTGATGGCAAAGTTCCGTATTTCTTTTTCCATATCTAAAAGCTGTTTTGACTCACGTATTTTCCATATCATGCTTGAAGTAGCGATAGAGAAAATTAAGCCGTATTTTTTGGGCATACGTCAACGTAATTTTTTTAATTCTCTTATCCGTCTTCCTCTTTTTTCAAATACTCGATAAGCTCTCTAAGAGATACACCTTTTACCATTTTTTTCAAAACAATCTGCTTATCCTTTTTTCCTACTAATCCTCTACCAATTTCAAAATGTTGATTTTTAAACCTTTCGATTACTTCAACATTCCTGTATTTATTCGACAGCTCATGAGATGGAAAATTAAGTTGTGAGAACGAAGGCTTCCTTCCGACAACTTCTTTTTTGCAGTTGGGACATATAGCTCTGAATTTATGCGATCCACTCAAAATCGAACCACTTGCACTAAGGATGTAAACGGTTCCGCCACAATCAGGACAAGTATGAATAAAATGCCCTTTTTCCCAAAGTTTCAACAAAATACCAATCGGTAATACTTCTAGTCCGGTAATTGAGTCACCAATAAATGCTTGGGAAAGTGTACAGAAAAAAAGATTTTTGT
>JAYEKN010000164.1 GCA_034661015.1 Candidatus Cloacimonadota bacterium | reverse complement strand
AAACAAAAGTTTTAATCAATCGTTTAAATCAATTGTTTGAAAGGAAAAAAATGAAAAATCAGTTGTCAACAAAAGAAAAACTTGTTTTTGCAATGATCACATGCATTGAGAAATATGGATTGAAAAATATAACCACACGCAAAATCGCGGCTGAAGCTAGAATAAATGTGGCTGCGATTAATTATCACTTCGGAAGCAAAGATAATCTATTAAATATCGCTCTAGAACAAACTCTTAACGAAGCTTTTGTAAATAATGTTGAAGAACATTTTACAGATAAAGCGACTTATAAAGCCTTTCTCGAATTTTTTGAAGAAACATTCACCGGCATTATAAACTATCCGAACATTACCAATGCTCACCTCGACAATCACTCATCTCCAAAGAAAGATCAGAATAATATCGCGAATAAGTTTAATAATTTTCTTACTGATCTTTTGGTAAAGGGAAATAAAAATCTAAAAGCTCAATCAGAAATTGAGAAAAAAATGTCTGTAGTTCAAATATTATCCGCTATTATATTTCCCTCTCTTAAACCCCATCTTTTTGAATCATTTTTGGAAATGGATTTCAAAAATCCGCAGAATGTCCAAATGTATATTAATAATTTATTAGAAAAAAACATGGAGAAAATATGAAAATCAGATTTGCAATAATTTTTTTTGTTTTGCTAAATTTATCTATTTGTTTGCAATCCGCACCTGCCCCGACCGGAAACATATATGGTTATACAACAGATAGCGAAACAAAATCACCTTTACAATACGTTAACGTAATAATTCCCAAATTGGAAACCGGAGCAATAACGGATTCGACCGGATATTTCTCATTAAACAATCTTCAGACTGGAAGCTATTCCATAGAATTCATAATAATGGGATACAAAAACTCGGTAAAGACCGATGTAATAGTACGATCTAATAGCGATACCTTTTTACGTGCTGAATTACAAAAAAGTACCATCCAAGTTTCTGGAATATCCGTTCAGGATAAACAATATTTCTCAATTTCAGAAAAACAGCCAACAAGTTCAGTCAATTTTTCAAACGAAGAAATTCGCCGTGCACCAGGTTCTGCCGGTGATATTAGTCGAATAGTTATGAACTTACCCTCTGTGGCAAAAATGGATGATCAGAAAAATAATCTCGTTGTACGAGGTGGCAGTCCAATCGAAAACGCTTTCTTCATAGACAACATCGAAATACCAAACATTAATCATTTTCCAACTCAAGGAACTTCCGGTGGAGCAATCGGTTTGCTGAACGTTGATTTTATTGAAAATGTTGATTTCTTTACCGGAGGATTTTCCTCAGAATACGGGAATCGCCTATCTTCAATAATGAATATCAAATATCGGGAAGGGAATCGGAGAAGATTCGATGGTCAATTGGACCTGAATTTCACTGGTTTCGGTGGAATTCTGGAAGGTCCCCTACCAAGCAAAAAAGGTTCATTTTTACTTTCTGTGCGAAGAAGTTATCTTGATTTTCTCGTTGATACAATTGATCTTGGAACCGATATAGCACCAAATTATGGAGACAGTCAGGGAAAATTCGTTTATGATATTGATAACAAAAACAAACTTTCTTTTCTTTTTCTCTGTGCAGATGATCATTCCAAATCCAATGCAGATACTGCCCAAAAAAATGATATGGTTTACTACGGGAATCAGGATATTTATCAAAACACATTCGGATTAAACTGGCGGCATCTTTGGAATAATAATGGATATTCAAATACATCGCTTGCTTATACTTTCACGAAATATAATGAAAAATTATTTGAAACCGGCAGTGATAATTTTCTTCTGAGGAATGATTCTAAGAAAGGAAATTCAAAAATCCGAAATGTGAATTTTTATAGATTTACAGATAATATTTCTGCGGAATTCGGTTTAGACACTCAATTTCAAATTATTGATTTGGATAATTTTTACAATGAATACGAAAATTCTATTGGGGACACAATTTCATCGCATTATGTAAACAAAAAAGAAGAAACTTTTTTTTTAGGTGCATTTTTCAATCTAAAATTATCCCCTTTTAACCGATTTTCTACTTCGATCGGTACACGTTTGGATTATTCATCCTATAACAAAAATTTTATAATATCTCCTAGATTTTCATCCTCATATCACCTTTCAAATATTACAACAATCAATGGAGCATTAGGATTATTTTATCAAAATTTTCCATCTGTTTTCCTTTTCCAGGACGATACTAACGAGAAACTTAAAACCCCGAAAGCAATTCATTTTATCCTCGGCGTTGAACATTTACTTTCCGAAGATACTAAAATTTCAGGAGAAATTTATAGAAAAAATTATGACAATTTCCCCCTTGATCCCTTAAATCCAGGTGTGTTTATGATTGATGAGGTTCAAGGAAATTATGCTTTTTTCAGCCATCACGACGATATTAACGATAATGGGGCTGCAATTTCTCAAGGAGTAGAGGTAATTCTACAGAAAAAATTGGCAGAAGATTTTTATGGAATTGTAAGTGGTTCCTATTTTTCCTCAAAATACCGTGATTATAATGGAAAATGGAGTAACCGTATTTGTGATAATCGGACAATATTTGGAATTGAGGGTGGATATAAGCCAAACGACAAATGGGAGATGAGTGCTCGTTGGATTTTTGCCGGCGGAAGACCTTACACACCTTATGATCTAGAATCTTCCATAGCAGCCAATCATGGAATTTTTGATTCAACAAATATCAACGGGAAACGCTATCCGGATTATCATTCCCTGAATTTACGAGTTGATCGCAGGTTTCACTTTAGAAAATCAAATCTTGTAATTTATCTGAGTGTTTGGAATGCTTATAATCGGAAAAATATTGCTTCCTATTATTGGAATATCACGGAAAATAGGCGTGATGAAATATATCAGTGGGGATTGTTGCCGATATTTGGGATCGAATATGAGTTTTAGGATCATACTCAAGAAAAATCGGTTTCAATTAATTTTGC
>JAYEKN010000163.1 GCA_034661015.1 Candidatus Cloacimonadota bacterium | reverse complement strand
TTCTTCATTCGCTTTGACAGACTTTTCTTTTTCACTCTCCGAACTTAAAACGAATATCCATGCGTTTTATAGCAGCAGTTTCATCCAATCTTCCTACCGGTGTTTTGACCGGAGCATCCAATAATATTTCGGGGGAATTTTTTGCTTCGTCTGCAATTTTCAACATTGCATCGGCAAATTCATCAATGGCTTCTTTACTTTCGGTTTCAGTTGGCTCGATCATCAAAGCCTCTTTTACGATTAATGGGAAATAAACTGTGGGAGCGTGAAAACCATAATCAAGCAGACGTTTTGCAATGTTAAGAGTCTTGATCCCATATTCTTTGAATCGCTCACCGGATGCTACAAACTCGTGCATAATATTTTTATCAAACGGAACAGGATAAACTGCTTTGATCTTATTCATCAAGTAATTTGAGTTTATAACAGAATTTTCTGCAACCCGTCTTAAGCCTTTTTCACCCAACATTTTTAGATAAATGTAGGCACGAACCATTACAGAAAAATTTCCATAAAATGAATGGACTCGCCCAATCGAATTTTTTGCATCGTAATCAAAATAATATCCGTCTTTGTCCTTTTTCACAATTGGTTTTGGGAGAAAATCAACTAATTTTTCGATAACTCCCACGCCACCATTCCCCGGTCCGCCACCTCCGTGGGGAGTGGCAAAAGTTTTATGCAAATTGAAATGAGTGATGTCAAAACCAATATCACCCGGGCGAATATATCCGAGGATGGCATTAAAATTTGCCCCGTCCATATACATTAGTCCGTCCACAGAATGGATGAGTTCCGCAATTTCCCGCACATTGGTTTCAAAAATTCCGAGCGTATTCGGATTTGTCAGCATAAATCCAGCCACATTGTCATCAAGAACTTCTTTTAGGGCTTCAATGTCCACTTGTCCGCTTTCTGTGGATTTTATTTCTACGACTTCAAAACCGTGCATCGTAGTTGTTGCCGGATTTGTTCCGTGAGAGGAGTCGGGCATAATTATTTTTTTGGGATTTCTTCCTTTGCTTTTGTGATAATTATAGATGATATTTACACCGGTAAATTCCGAGTGAGCCCCAGCAACCGGTTGGAGAGAAACTTGAGGGAATCCCGAAATTTCCGCAAGGTCTTTTTGTAATTCATACATAATTTCAAGAGCACCCTGAACTGTGTTTTCCGGTTGCATCGGATGAATGTCTGTAAATCCGGGAAGCACATTTACAATATCATTGATCTTTGGATTGTATTTCATTGTGCAGGAGCCAAGCGGATAAAATCCTGTTTCGATACAATGATTTTTATCGGAAATTTCTTTATAATGACGAACTGCGTCCAATTCGCTGACTTCCGGTAAATTCGGTTTATTTTCCCGTAACATTTCTTTGGGAAAAATTTGAGAGATATTTTTCTCAATTTTGCAGTTGGGAAGTGTATAGCCTTTTCGACCGTTTATGCTTTTTTCAAAAATTGTTTTCGTTTCCATTTTTATTCCTTTTCAGTAGTTTATTTAACCACAAAGGGCACCAAGAACACAAAGAAAAACAAATAATTTAACACTTTGTGAAATGTGCCTTCCGCATGAAATGATTTTTTACCTTTATAGATATAATCTCTTGATTTCTTTTTCAAGAATTTCTGCGAATTTATCCATTTCTTCTTTGCTTCGCTTTTCCGTAACAGCTATTAAAAGTTGATTTTCATAGCCATATTTTTTCAAATCTATTCCTGCGAAAAATCCGACTTCTTGCATCTGATTGATAATCAATTCCGGCTCGATCTCCGTTTTAATCGCAAATTCTTTGAAGAAGGGAGAAGTATTTGCAGGTTCGATTCCATCTATTTGGCATAATTTATCGTGAAGATAATGAGCTTTAATAGTTGATTGATTTGCAACTTCTTTCAATCCTTTTTTACCCATTAAAACCATGTAAACGGTGGCTGCAAGAGTGCAAAGAGATTCGCTGGTGCAAATATTGGAGGTGGCTTTATCACGCCTGATATGTTGCTCTCTCGTCTGAAGAGTCATAACATAGCCCTTGTTGCCGTTTTTATCGGTGGTGCTTCCGATGATCCTGCCGGGCATTTTGCGGATAAGGTTTTTCTTTGCAGCAAAGAAACCGAAGAGTGGACCGCCAAAATTTTGACTATTTCCAAGTGCTTGTCCTTCACCCACCACGATATCCACATTAAAAGCAGAAGGCGGTTTGAGAAGCATAAGTGAGATTGGATCTACAGCAGCGATAAGGAGGGCTTTTTTCTGTGAATGGGCGATAGCATCAATTTTTTCCATATCCTCGATCACCCCAAGAAAATTGGGCGTTTGCACGAGAACAGCAGCAGTATCTTGATCCATATTTTCTTTTAAAGCATCAAGATCAATTCTGCCATTTTTTCGGGGAATGTAAATAATTTCCGCTCCGATGGCTGCAAAATAAGTTTCAATCACTTCTTTAAAATGAGGATGGATTGTGGAAGCGATCAGGATTTTTTTTTTGCGATTCGTGTGAAAAGCCATAAGAAGTGCTTCGGCAGCTGCGGTTGCTCCGTCATACATTCCGGCATTGGACGCATCCATTCCGGTCAATTCGCAGATCATTGTCTGATATTCGTAGATAAATTGCAAGGTCCCTTGGCTAACCTCTGCCTGATAGGGAGTATAGGCAGAATAAAATTCGGGTCTTCCGATGATGTAATTTACAGCAGCGGGAATGAAATGATCGTAAATTCCTCCACCGAGAAATGAAATAAATTCGTTTGTGTTAATGTTTTGATCCGCAATATCAATGATATCGTTTTTAATTTCCATTTCCGAAAGTGGCAAGTCCATTTCAAGTGCTTTCCTGACAAATAAATCTTCCGGAATATCTTTCAATAATTCCTTAAAAGATGAAACTCCGATTTCATTCAACATTGCTTTTCGTTGCTCATCCGTATTGGGTATAAATGGCATACAAACTCCTTTATATTTATGATTACATTTTTTTACAACTGGTT
>JAYEKN010000162.1 GCA_034661015.1 Candidatus Cloacimonadota bacterium | reverse complement strand
AAAAAATTTATCTGAGCAAGTTGAAGAAATTCAAATGACTATACTGTCGGTTCTAAATGAGGAAATAAATAAATGTTCAAACAGCAGCGTTTTGGAATAAATTTGAAATTATACTATCTGTTAATTCGTTTTCTAAACTTTTTTCCCAAATAATTCAATCTTAAAATTACCGCAATATACGAGAATAAAATTAGAATCAAGAGGTGGAGAATGTATCCGCTTACTTGCTGAAAATTTGCTCCCATTTCACTTACTTTGACAAATGCATTAAAAAACGGAGTAGTCGGAACTGTTTGGGCGAGCCACTTTAATGGTAATGGCATTGCAGAAATAGGCCAAGAATATCCGCAGATCAAAAATAAAGGATAAGATGTGAACGCCATGATTTCCATATATCTTTTGGGGCTGGTAAAAAATGATGCAAAAAATATTGTGTAAAAAAGAACGGAAAACAAAAAGAGGAGCGATAAAAATATAGTCGCAACAATACTTCCGAGCAAGGGAATTTCAAAAAAGTTGAAAATGATTACAAAGAAAAAAACGAAATAGGCACAATACAAGAAAAAATAAAAACCGATTTTTCCAATTATCAGATCGGATATTTTAAATTTTGCAGTTTGGAACAATTTTTTAAATCCGTCCTTCTCATTCTCTTTGGAGATGCTCTCGCCAAATCCGATGAGGAGCGTTTGCTGAAGAATGAGCAGAAATAGACCGGGAAGCAAAAAATTCCCGTAAGAATTTGTAGTATTATAAATCGGATGCACATCTGCCATAATGGGCTCTACTAATTCCAGCGCTTGTTTCGGGTCAATTCCTTTTGACTCGAAATATCTGAGTCGGATTCCTGCACCTGCTGTGAGCATTATCGTCTGAACTGCGTTGTTCAGGTCGTTTGAAGGCAAAAATCTGGTAGTGTTCAAATACAAATTTACTCCCGCACCCTGCAATAATTTTAGTTTTACTTCAAATCCTTTTGGGAAATACAGAAATCCCTGTATTTTCATTCTGTTCATTTTGTCAATTCCAGCCGAGTAACTATCTAATTTGCCGATCAAATTTATTTTCTGATTAGCATCCATCAGACGGTACAATTCGCGTGTAGTTTGCGTATTATCCATATCCACCACCGCAAAATTGATCTGATCCGCATCTTTATAAATATAAATGGAGCCTAGGAAAAAAGCATAAAGCAAGGGAGCTATCAAAATGGTGAGTAAGATACTTTTGTCACTAACAACTATTCCCAATTCCCTTTTAAAAACATTTAATATATTTTTCATTTATTCATCTAAACGGGTTGGGAAGTCTTAAATTTTTTCAAACGAATTTTCAAACTGATTATACTTCCTAAAAATCCGATCACAAAAAATATTAACAAGGCAAAAATTTCCGGCTTCAAATATTTTATGGGAACGTTCATTTGATACAATTTGAAAAAGCCATAAAGGAAATGCGTGTATGGAATTAGTTGAGCATAAAATTTGTCGAAGAAAGGCATACCGAATATTGGGAAAGTGAATCCGCTAAAAACAAATGCTGGTGAATTGTAAAAGAAAGCAACGTCCAAAGCAACAGTTTCATCGGAAATGATTCCGGAAAGCATCAATCCGAAAAATACTGCAGTGATGTTGAAAAACAGGAAGAATCCGGACAATAGCCACAAATTACCATAAACAGGGATCGCAAAAACCGGAAAAACAAAACCCAAAATGAAGATCACGATCAGGAATCCCATCAGAGAATAGGCAATCGCTTTGCCAATAATTATGTTTAGAACGCTGTTATTTGATACTTGCAATAATTTGCCAATGGTGTGATTATTAAATTCCGAATTAATTGCCCGAGTTGTTACAAAAATGAGGATCATCTGCAAAAGAACAGTCAACAGTCCCGGGACGAGATAATATAAATAGTTGTAATTGGAATTGTAAAGCGGTTTTGCATTCACGCGGATTGGAAGCACGAGATTCATCGCTTCCTCTTCAGTTAAACCAGCCATCTTAAATTTTTCGAGAAGAATCCCACCGGAAACCGTGTTGATGGTTGTCATAGCCACCCGATAAATTGTATTTCCAAAAATGATATTTGACGAATTCGTATAAATTCCAACTTTGGTGCTCTTTCCTGAAAGTACATCCTTGGAAAGATTTTTGGGGATGACAAAAATAGCTTCTATTTCATCGTTTTTTAGAAAAATGTTCTCGATCTTATCTGAAGAATCCAGATATTTTATAACTTTCGTTTGGGGTGATGCCTCGATAAAACGAATAATTGTGCGGGAAAGTTCCGTATGGTCTTTGTCATACACAGCCACCGGAATATTATGAACAATCCCGTTTACATAGATGAAAGCCAAAAAAATAAAAACGCAGATCGGTACGAAGATCAAAAGATTTCGAGTGGATTTCCCTCGAATTATTCGTCCGAATTCACGTTTTGCAACGTTGACAAGAGGATTATTCGATTTCATTTTGGAGTAAAATATCCGTGATATTTTTCCTTAACTTTGGAGTAAAATATCCGCGATATTTTTCTTTAACTTTGGAGTAAAATATCCATGATATTTTTTTATTTTATCAGCACTAATTTTTTGCATAAAATCCAACATTTTGCCCTTTAAAATTCAATTCAAATCTTTCGGTTTTATGCCCAAGTTGTTGTGAGTATTCTTCAAGCGATTCAAACCAATCGATATCGGATTTTTTCTCAATCGGTTCATCAATAACACAGCAAGGCAATAAAATAAAACCGGTTTTGTATTTCGCACTTGCTTCAATTATTTTCATATTTGAGCCGTGTGCATGTAAACCAATCAACAAATCATAATATTTTGCCATATCTATTTCAAATGTTTTTGAGATTCTATTAACAGTTTCCTCTTCAAAAATTTTATGCTTATTGCCTTGCAAATCTTTATACTTAGAAGGTAATGGCTGATTGTAAGGGTCTATTACAACACTTTCAAAATTATTTTTTTGGAGCAAATATGTCA
>JAYEKN010000161.1 GCA_034661015.1 Candidatus Cloacimonadota bacterium | reverse complement strand
GCTAAATCTCTATCCAACATCACTTTTTGACCTCTTATAAAATAAATTTTATCCATTATTATTTCATCTGCCAACATTATTTTATCTTCATTTTTTTCACTCATATTTATATATTTTAAACTGCAAAAGTAATTATTTTAAATTGGGTGTCGCATTTGGCGATACCCAATTTATCCTATCGGATGGAACTTTCCAATATCTTACTGTAAATCATCTAAATCATTAACAAAATAGGCTTCTGTTGAACTGTAAATGGCAAAAGTAAAATCACCAATTTTTCGCAATTGCAAATCTACAATTTTTCGCAATAGTAAATCACCACTTTTGTAGATTTTTTTTTGGATTGTTCAATTCTTTGTGGAGCGTAGCGGAACAAAGAATTGAACAATCCAAATCTTTTATTATTTCTTTTTATTACCATCTTTATCGTTATTATTATTATTATTAAAAATTGTTTTCCTGTTCTCCATCCGGTAGCTCTGTCCTGATAATTTTATAACCTCACATCTGTACAAAATCCTATCAAGTAAAGCTGTTGATAATACTTCATCTTCCAAAGCATCTGCCCATTGTTTTGGTGATTTATTGGTTGTAATTATCACCGAGCTTTTTTCATGAAGATAATCAATCAAATTAAAAAATGCCACTGCTTCATGTTTTTTCATAGGGAACATCATTATATCATCAATGGCTATTAAATGTGATTTTAACAAACGATTGTATTTGCCTAATGCTGATGAAGTTACTTCTTTTAACCTGATGATGTTTATAAGTTCTTCCATTGTTAAAAAGTAAGATTTATAACCCTGTTTTACGGCTTCAAAAATTAATCCTGATGCCATAAATGTTTTGCCGGTTCCTGATGGTCCCATAAATACAATATTGTAATTTTGCTCTAACCATACCAGTTCTCTCAACTGCTTTAGCTCAAACTTGCTCACTCCGTTTGAAAAATTAAAATCATAATAATCTAAATCGTGAGTTGTGGGCAGTCCTGCCATTTTCAACCTTCTTTGGTAATCGGTTTCCCTTCTTTGTTTTACTTCTTGTTCCAACAGTGTCAGAGTGTATTCCGAGTACGTTGGTTTGTCTATTTGTGCCTGATGGATGGTGCTTTCCACATTCTTTTTTAAATGTGTCAATCGCAAACTTTCGGCATACGATTGTATCTGTTTTCTTTGTGTTTCCATTAACTTAATATTTTTTCGTATTGTTTGATATTACTTGTTTCTACATTGTTATATTTACTCTCTTCGGTATATTTTACCCTATTTTCTAACTTCTTAATTTCGGGCAATCCCTGTTTTTCTTTTTGACTTTCTGCCTGTTTTTTATCAAGAATATCAATCAGATTTTTTGCGTTGAATATCGTATTTTCAATACAGAATAAAATGCTTTCTTTTTTATTTTCATCTGAATAAGTTTTGTGGTTTTTGATGATATATTGCAAATTGTCGCGATAATACCGGCTTTTGTTTTTGTGCAATTTTTCAAAATATTCTTTCGCAATTTCTGCATTGTCAAAGATTTCTAAAACCTGTTTTTGATACGTTTCCAGTGTCTTTGACTTCTCTCTGCCGTGATCGGTATTTCTGATAGTTTGGCCTTTTTCGTTACATAATTTATGTGTGCATATCAGCTCTTTTTGTGATGTGTGGATTTTTAAATCTTCTTCCAATATTTCTAAAATCACATTGCTCTCCTTGTCTTTATATGTACCAAGTGGTAAACTGTAGAAATTACTTTTGAAACAAACTGTGTTGTCTTTTCTTACTTTATAGGATTTTAATTTTTTGTTTTCAACCTTTGATTTTACCGGTAACAAATGGTTTTTTTCTTCTTCCCATTGCTCAGCGGGTACTAATTTTGTAACTGAATGAACTTTGGCATTGCCGGTTCTTTTTAACCAGGCAAGGGATTGTTCATTGAGTAAATCTATGTTGATAAAAATTCTGCCTCGCAAAAAATTTTGTTTTACATATTTGACAACACTCTCAACCTTGCCTTTACTTTGTGGGTCGGCTTTTCTGCAAAATACCGCTTTAAAATCCTGTGTCTTACAAAAGCTGGAAAAATCTTTGGTCAACAGATAATCGCCTAAGTTTTCATCATGCATAAACACGCTATCCTGGTCGTAAATTATTTCTTTGGGGACACCCTGAAAATATGCAAATGCCAGGTGGTGGGCTTCGGATGATGTTTTTGCCGTAAATGGTTTGTCGTCAAATTTAACAAACTTGTACCGCGATCTGGAAAGCACCATTGTTAAAAAGTAAACTTTCTTCCTGCCGCCTTGTTTGGTCTGCAGCCAGGTTTCTCCAAAATCTACTTGTGCCTCTTTGCCAAAATCAGGCTCGGGCAGTTTCGCAAATTGCCTTTCTGATGTTTTTGCTGGCTTGGGTATATCGTATTGTTTTCTTATTCCCAATACAAAATTATAAATAGTTTTACTGTGTGTTTTTGGCAAATCACGGTAGTTCTCTTTTAGCCTGTCTTCTATTTGGGCTGCCGACAGGTAGGGCTTTTGTGTCAATAAATCCTTTACAAAAATTCGATAACCCGATAACTTCTTTGGTAAATTCCTTACATCTTGTATCCAATTATGAAATTCTTCTTCTGTCATTTTTTGATACTTCCGAATTGTGGACCTGTCCAATCCGGTTTCAATGCGTATCTGACTCTTGTTTAAACCCTCTTTTGTTAATTCTTGTACTTCGTACCACATATAAAATTTTTGTTTTTTGTTATTCATATTTTTTAAGATTTCTATTAATATTTCGAAATCCTAACTTAATATTTTTCTCTAAAGTGGTGATTTACTTTTGCGAAAATTTGACGATTTACTTTTGCGAAAATTTGACGATTGCTAGTTGCTGCTTACAAGACTGCTGACTTCTTGATTTGTTTAAACGCAGAGTCGCAGAAACGCAGAGGAAAAGTAACAAAAAAAAGTCAACCTTATTCAGGCAAGCACAGACTGCGGACTGAAGACTGCCGACT